>CAWUKV010000009.1:0-48814 GCA_963923025.1 uncultured bacterium | reverse complement strand
GTACCCGCTCGGTCGCCGTTGCCGTCAGCGCCATCATCGGCACCTGGGGGAACTGCTGCTTCAGCTGGAAGAGCTGCCGATACTCTGGGCGAAAGTCGTGGCCCCACTCCGATACGCAGTGGGCTTCGTCTACGGCAAAGGTACTCAGCCCCACGGTCTGCTGAAGCTTTTCGAGTAGGGGCCAAAAGCTGGGGTTGACCAGCCGCTCGGGAGCCAGATACAGCAGCCGTATTTCCCCGGCTAACAACGCCTGCTCACGGGCTTTGATTTCGCTGTAGGTGAGGCTGCTGTTGAGATAGGTTGCCGGAATGCCGTTGTCGTCTAGGGCCTGTACCTGGTCCTGCATTAGGGCGATCAGGGGAGACACCACGACTGTGACGCCTACCCGCAACAGCGCGGGCAGCTGGAAGCACAGCGACTTGCCACCGCCCGTGGGCATCACCACCATCACATCGCGGTTCTTCAGCGCGTAGGCGATAATGTCTCGCTGGCTGTGGCGAAACTCGTCGTATCCAAAAAAGTGCTTGAGGGCCTTTTCTAAAGAGGGAAAAGTGCGGGCAGAAACGGGTGCGGCAGCGGTCATACGTTCTGTAAAGGCGGTCGGGCGGTAGAGGCGTCGGGCAGGAGTGGATCAGTCACGGCCAGAGCAGGCGCTGAGACGTTGGTTACACCCTACAAGATGGCCAAAGGATGTGCCGTTTCCGTTAAAAAATCTTGGTGAACGATGACTCAAAAGAATAACTAAACTCAGGCAGGTGCTCTGCCCGTCAAAGTCCGAAGCCGATTCTGAATCGGATGACGCCAATTGCTGGATGCAGGCGATCAGGACACCTACGATCGCCAACGCCGACAAACCTCTGTTAGCTGATGCAGCAGGGGCTTGAGCCGCTGTTCTAACCGGAGGGAAAGGCTGATGTGGGTTGAGCGAGACGTGGGCAATGCCTGTTCGTAGCTACGGTAGGCGGCCGTATACTGACCCAGCCGCTGCTGGGCTACGCCTCTAAAGAGCCAGGCTTGGGTGTGGTAAGGCGCAAATTCGAGGGCGCGATCGCAGAGCCCCAATGCCTGCGCATAGCGCTGTAGATGGATACAGCACACCGATTGAAAAACTAGAGAATCAGCTCGGTCTGGCGTCAGCTCAACCGCCCGCTCAAAGCTGATCAGGGCATCGCTGTAGCGGCCCAGGTTAGCTAAGGCCTCGCCCTGCACGTGCCAGAACCAACCCATTTGGCGATCTGCCGCGGCCCCAGCCGCCAGCGTTAGCAGTGCCGCACTGTAGCGATGGTGCCGCAGATGTTGCGTAACGCTTTCGTAAAGCTGGAAACCTGATAGCCCCGTCAGACCGTCTCGATAGTCATCACTGGAAATAGGTTCTGGGCTCGGCTGAGGCGTCTGTCCAGGACAAAAAGCTAAGTGAGCAGCCGACGGCAGGTCTGCCGTCTCGGGAACTGGGTTGAAGATTGAGGAATGGGCCGATGAATCCATCATTAAATCGGGGGCAAGCCTAGTTATTTCAAGTTGATTGCTTCAATCTGGCATTAGCTGAGGCTAAGGCGGCTGTGAGAACCTTTGCAGCGCAGTAGCAGCACTTAACCCAGCGATGTCCCGGTAAGATGTCCTGACCTGCAGCCTAAGCTGCGATTGAATGAAAAAGTCGTGCCCAACCCATGACGGGACTTTCAACCCATGACGGGACTTTATAGAAAATCTGTGCAAAGTCGGGCAACTACACGAAGTCTTTTTATTCAAAGTTTGACATTTATTCTAGTTCCAAGATTCCCGATCAATATCATCCAATCCCAGCAGTTGGTAAAAAGGTTCACAGTTTCTCTGCCGGAGTCGCCCTAATCTTAGAAACAGATATCGGCTCAAGGTATCGACCAGACCGCAGTGGACAGCGCGGACCAGCCCCCACAGCCGCTTGCGGCACCGTCTGTAACACACTGCTTCAACCCCGACCACCGCGCCTGTCTAACGCCTCCTGAAGACGCATAACGCAAACTTACCAACGGTGAGCAGCACCCGTAGCTCTTAATTGATGGCGGATGACGATGCCTCCGCTGAGCAGCGACCCAACCAGTGACCGGGGTTCTATTAACTTATGTAAATAAAATGACGTCAAAGCGTTTTGACGGCTTGACGGCACAAAAATGTCCCGCTAAGGTTAACCCCATATACCCGGGCACTCACTATTGATAAGGTCGTTATGCAAGAGAAGCAAAAGGTCACGCTGTACCTACCAGATGACCTGCATCGTCAGCTAAAGATTCGCTCAGCCGTTGATCGCGAACCGATGTCTGCTCTCGCCCAAAAAGCCCTCAACTTCTATTTGGCGCATTCCGAGGTGGTGGACTCTTTCCGGGAGTATGGTCAAACCCACCGCGTCTATAGCTGCCCAGCCTGCGCCACGACGCTGACCCTTCAACCCGATGGGTTGTCCATCGTGAAGCACCATAGCTGCGTTCAGGCGGATGGGGCGATCGCTAACCGACTGACCGAACAGGCTGAGTCAGTTGTTCCTGACGTAATTCCAGCGGGGGTCTCGTCTGACGATGCCCCCTCTGACAAGGGCGAGTTAGTCCCCTGTTAGCCACCAGCGAGGGGGCTTGAGCCTCTATGGGTCGATTGCTGGTCGATGTTGAGCCGTCTTAATTGATTGAGGACGATGGTGATGAAGGAAGAACTTAAGGTACTCGTTCAGGCTCAGTATCCCCTGATTTATTTGGTGACCTTTGAAGAGGAGCGGGCCGAGCAAACGTTGGCGGCTATCGCTCAGCAGCAGTCAGGACGCCGCCTCTACACTTGGACCGTCACCCACGGCATTATTGAGTACGGCCAGTCTCGCGGTAGCCAAAATAACAACACCGTTTCTCCAGAAGCAGCCATTGACTGGACCATCCGTCAGCGCGAACCGGGTATCTACGTCTTCAAAGATCTCCACCCATTCATGGATTCGCCAGCGGTAACGCGCTGCCTGCGAGACGCGATCGCAAGCTTCAAGGGCACCAACAAGACCATTGTGCTGATGTCTCCGGTTCAGGAGATTCCGGTAGAGCTAGAGAAGGAAGTTGTCGTCCTCGACTTCCCCATGCCGACGATGGGCGAGCTCAACCAGGTGCTGACCTCTGAGCTAGACCGCACCCGCAGCACTGGCATTACCACTGATACGCGAGAAAAGCTACTCAAGGCGGCGTTGGGCCTCACCCGAGACGAGGCCGAGAAGGTCTTTCGTAAGTCTCGGGTGGTTGCCGGTAAGCTAAGCGATACCGAAGTCGATATTGTCCTGTCTGAGAAGCGGCAGCTGATCCGTCGTAACGGCATCCTGGAGTACATCGAAGAAGACGAAACCCTAGATTCGGTCGGCGGTCTCGAAGAGCTGAAGCACTGGCTGCGGCAGCGGTCCAACGCCTTTACAGAACGTGCCCGCGAATACGGGCTACCCCAACCCAAAGGCATGCTGATTCTGGGCGTGCCAGGATGTGGCAAGTCGTTGATTGCCAAGACGACCTCTCGCCTCTGGGGCCTGCCTCTGCTGCGGCTCGACATTGGTCGGGTTTACGACGGTTCGACCGTGGGCCGTTCAGAAGCCAACCTACGGGCAGCGCTCCGTACCGCCGAGTCCATCTCACCGGTAGTCCTCTTCATCGACGAAATTGACAAGGCATTTGCAGGCAGTGCGGGATCGTCCGACTCCGATGGCGGCACCTCCAGCCGCATCTTCGGCACCTTCCTCACCTGGATGCAGGAAAAGACTTCCCCGGTGTTTGTGATGGCGACAGCTAACCGAGTGGAGCGCCTGCCCAGTGAGTTCCTCCGGAAGGGCCGGTTTGACGAAATCTTCTTTGTTGATTTGCCCAACGAAGAGGAGCGCAAAGAGATTTTCAAGATTCACCTGAGCAAGCGTCGGCGAGATATTTCTCGCTTCGACTTTGACCAGCTCACCAAGGTGTGCGAAGGATTTTCTGGCGCAGAGATTGAGCAGGGGCTGATCTCTGCGATGTATGAAGCATTTGCCCAGGGGCGCGAATTTAACCAGCTCGATATCATTGCGGCCATTCGCGCTACGCTGCCGCTGTCTAAGACGATGAACGAGCAGGTGACAGCCCTGCGCGACTGGGCACGCCAGCGGGCGAGACCTGCGGCATCTTCCGTGGCTGAGTATCAGCGCATGGAGTTTTAACAGGCTTTCACCTCACGAGTGGCCAATCCCACCGCTGAGGGAAGGGCTAGCGTTCTGCTAGCAGTTCGACTAAACCGCCGATAGCACTGCTGTTGGCACTCTCATCTAAACCTCGTTGTCTCTCAATTTCTCTACTGGAGGAAACCAAAATGTCTCATTTCAGCACGCTGCGTACCAAGATTACGGATGCGACTGTTCTGACGTCTTCTCTGCGCGATCTGGGCATCACTGTAAAGACTGACGCTGATGTTCGCGGCTACAACGGCCAGCGCGTTCGCGCTGACATCATCGCCGTTCTTGAGGGTGAGTACGATCTGGGCTGGTCCCGCAACGCCGATGGGTCCTTTGACCTGATCGCTGACCTGTGGGGTGTTGCTAAGAAGCACAACCAGACTGAGCTGATCAACTCCATCAACCAGAAGTACGCAGTCAACAAGACACTGGCTGAGGTTAAGCGCCCCGGCCTGCAGAACGCTAACGTAAAGCTGGTCCTGCAATAGACAGAGCTACATGCTTGCTTCTAAGAGGCTGGTCGCCATAACGACCAGCCTTTTTTGTGCGTCTTATTACGCTCAGCTACGGGTATGCGGGACTATCGGGGAAATGGGATGATAAATGTCATTAGCCAGTCAAGAAGTCTAGTGCAGTAACTCACCCCATGAACGCATTGACGGTCGACCAAAACGAGCAGATTTGTACCCTGGTCACCCAGGCCGGGCAACGGGCTAAGGCGGCCAGCCAGCAAGACTTTGGCGTTTACGAAAAAGGCATCGAAGACTACGTCACGTCTGTCGATCAAGAGCTAGATCAGTATTTGTCGGCTGGTTTTCAATCCCTTTTCCCCACAGACGGTATCGTCACCGAAGAAGACCAGACCTCCTGTAGCGCGTTTCAAGCCTGCCCAGAACGGCTTTGGCTGATCGATCCAATTGACGGTACCGAAGAATTTATCAACAAGGGCGACGGCTACTCGGTGATGGTGGGGTTGTTGGAGCGTTACCAGGCTAAGGCCGGTTGGGTCTATGCCCCAGAACGAGAAACGCTGTACTGGGGCGGCGACGGTTGGGGGCTTTTCCAATCGGTGCGGCAGGGTCGTCCAGAGGCACTCCGCCCCCACTGTCCGATGCCGCCTTCCGAACAATATTGCCCGCTGCTGCTGGGTCATCGTGATCAGACTCGGTTTGGGGCAGCGATCGCGGAGTATCTTCCTGCGGCACAGTGCTACTCGTTGGGGAGCTTTGGCCTCAAGGTGCTGGAGGTGATTCAGGGCAAAGCCGGTCTGTACGTTTACCTGAATGGTCGGGTCAAGCTCTGGGACACCGTGGGGCCGCTGGCGCTGGCTTCGGCAGCGGGGCTGGCCTGCTACGACATTGAGGGTAACCCTTTCGAATTTAAACCCCACCAGGTCGACACCGAAACCCTGATTCACAAACAGGCTGTCATTTTGGGTTGGCCCAGCTACATTGACGCGCTGCTTCCCCGTCTGCAGCAGGCTGTTCGCCAGGTGCTAGCCCAGGAAGGGTAGGCAAACCCGAGTTCGCCCCCTGCGCTTGGGTTTTCTTCAAAAAAGTGAAAGTTATGCGA
Organism: uncultured bacterium; assembly: GCA_963923025.1. GTDB lineage: Bacteria > Cyanobacteriota > Cyanobacteriia > Phormidesmidales > Phormidesmidaceae > CAWUKV01. The sequence goes on along the minus strand of CAWUKV010000009.1, from coordinate 43,050 downwards.
ACGCGATCGCGCTACGCCCTAGGCTAGTCGTACAGGGAAATTTACTGCATCGAACTTGTCGGAGAATCGTGCCTGGGCCAAATCACCTGGGTAAACTGGGGATAGCCAGTGTTTGCCCGGCGATTGACGCCACTGATATGTGCAGCTTTTCGCATAGCCTGCTCCGGGCCAATTGACCAGGCGACTTATCCTACCTGCGCTTGGGCCTCAACCGCTGAACTATACATGTCTACCTCTACCCTGAAAACGTCTATGTCGCCTGACCTGTTGAGTGAGCGGTTTCCGCTGTTCAATGCCGCCAGTCCAGGCACTTTAGACCGGCTGCTCACCGTTGCCAGCGAACTCGACTACCCTGCAGGGCGCACCGTATTGATGGAGGATTCCTGGGGCAATGCGGTGTACTTTATCACGGCAGGCTGGGTCAAGGTCCGCCATGAAGTCGGCGACGACTATGTCACCTTGGCTGTCCTGGGGCGAGGCGATTTCTTCGGTGAAATGGCCATTTTGGATGAGTCACCGCGCTCTACCGATGTGGTGGCCCTGTCCACGGTCAAGCTCGTTAGCATTCCCGCCCATCAGTTTATCGAGACGCTGTTCCAAGATTCGCAGCTTCACCACCGCATGCTACAGCTGATGGTACAGCGACTGCGCCAGACCAATGGCCGGTTCCAGCTACGCCATAAGCCCCCGGCAGTCAAACTGGCCTACACGCTACAGGCCCTAGGGCAAGCCTACGGAAAAGGCACCCCACCCGAGATCTTTAACATCGCCGCCGCCGACCTGTCGGCAATTGCCGACGTCGCCAAAGACGATGTGGTCAAGATCATGGAAAAGCTCACCGAGAAAGGTTGGGTCAAGCCCGACGAAGCCGCCAAAACCCTGAGCCTGCCGGGTATCAAGCACCTGATTCAGCTGTCCAAAAAAGTGTAGGTCGTGGCGACGCTACTAACCCACACCTATGAACAATTACTGCGAAACTTATCCGGCTCAGAGAGAGACTCATAAGCTTTAAGAAGCTCATTGATCTCTCCTCTACCATGATTGGACAGCCCTCGCCTGTACTGTCACCCCGTCAAATGTCGCTGCTGCGCATCGTTCTGGCTTTGGCCTGGTCCGATGGCACACTGGCAAAAGAAGAGGTGGACGTTATGATTACCCGCTTTAGTCACGCCTTTGCCCCTAGCCCAGAGCAGCGCTCCTACTTCGAAGAAGAACTGCGCGGCTACCTCGTTCAGGACATTCCCATGAGCGAGATGGTCCCCCTCCTCAAGACTGATACCGAGAAGGAATTTGTGCTGAGGGTTGGGTACGAGGTGATTAGCGCCAGCGCTCGCACACCGGACGAAGCGCCTATCAACCAAGCTGAGGACGATGCGTATCAGCGGCTTGTCTCGCTGCTCAATCTGCCTGATGAAACCGTACAGAGAATTGAGCAGGAAGCCGCGGAAACCTTGGCTTCCGAACGAAATAACGTGTCCGACCTGCTGATCTATCAGGTCCGCGACTACCTGCGCCAATAGTGAGTCTCTGGTAGCCCCAACCCCAAGGCTAGGCACTCATTGCGAGCATGCGCTCAATCGGACGCAGTGCAGCCTGCTGAATGTCGACGGGTAGGGTAATTGCTGGGGTGCGATCGCGCATGGCCAGATACAGCTTTTCGAGCGTATTTAGCCGCATATACGGGCACTCGTTACAGTTGCAGTTGTTGCTGGGCGGGGCAGGAATAAACAGCTTTTGAGGGACCTGCTTCTCCATTTGGTGGATAATGCCGGGCTCTGTCACGACAATAAACTGCTCAGCATCGCTGTGCTGAACGTGGTTGAGCAGCGCGGTGGTCGAACCGATAAAGTCAGCCTGTCGCAGAATGGGCGCTTCACACTCTGGATGGGCAACCACAACCGCATCGGGATACTCCATTTTGAGCTGCAGCAGCTTTTTCTCAGAAAAGGTTTCGTGGACGATGCAGCTTCCCTGCCACAGCAGCAGCTCGCGCCCGGTTTGAGCCGCGACATAGCGGCCCAGATTACGATCCGGCGCAAAAATAATCGGCTGCTCTGGCGGAATTTGCTCAATCAGGTGAACCGCGTTAGAGCTGGTGCAGATGATATCGCTCATGGCCTTAATCTCAGCCGTGCAGTTAATGTACGACACCACTAGATGGTCAGGGTGCGCCGCTTTGAATTTTGCAAAGGCATCCGGCGGGCAACTATCTGCCAAAGAGCAGCCTGCGTCTAGATCGGGCAGCAAAACCAGCTTATCAGGGTTGATAATTTTGGCAGTTTCCGCCATAAAGTGAACCCCTGCAAAGACGATAACGTCGGCTTCAGTCTGAGCAGCCTGTCTGGATAGCCCCAGGGAATCACCGATGTAATCTGCGACATCTTGAATATCTGGCTCCTGGTAATAGTGCGCTAGAACGACTGCATTCAGCTCATTTTTGAGGGTTTCAATCGCCTCAAACAGATCGTTAGGCAGCGCCGCAGCGGGCGGCGTAACAGGCGCAGTTGTAAACACGGAGAGACCTCGCTTATCGCTAAAATTTGAATTAAATATCACCAATTCTGGTTTTCTTATTTTAGTTACTTTTACCAAAAATGTCAGTAGGGCGTAGCTCATCGGGGCACCTGTCCTAATCAACAGGGCGCGAGCTGTAGCCAATCAGGCCGGATGAACAGCAGAAAGACACCAAAAAGGGGCTAGCGATGTTGCGCTAACCCCTTCAATACCGGCCAGTAAAAACGAATTAAGCCTGAACCAGCCTCGTAGGTGACCGTCTGTTGGCTAGAGACTCAGCAAGGGTGAAACCTGCTAGATAATCATCTGGCCCGCAGACCAACCATACTTACTCAACGACGATCTTGCCAACCATACCTGCACCACGGTGAGGCGCGCAGAAGTAGGTGTACTCACCTGGCTCGCTGAAGGTGGAGGAGTAGGACTCGCCCGGAGCAAACGTCAGCTGAGTGTGGGTCAGGTCATCGGCCATGGCTTTGTCACCAGGAATGCCAGCCGCATCGAAAACGACGTTGTGGGGAGCCATCTTGTTGTTGACCCAAGTTACAGAGTCGCCTGACTGAATCGTCAGCGTAGCCGGTTCAAAAACTAGCAGACCGGCATCGGAGCCCATTTTTACTTCATAATCAGCCGCGTTTGCGGGCGCGGCTACCATGAGGCAGGCACCCAGAACCAGGACCACCGCTAGCATGCTGCGGAATGCTTGCTTCATCAATTTCATAACAACCTCTAAAGACTGAGTTAGGGATAAACGCCCATGCTTTCACATTTTAGATCGATTTTTGCCCCATTTGAAGGGAATACAGGGCGATTAGCCTCGAGTTGAATGGGGACTGCAGTCCTTATGGCTGATTTGTTCTGATAGCGTCCGCAGGTTTTTATTCCTAGAAAGCATAAATTCAGGTCCGGAGAATGGGATGGCTCCGTCTCAGCATGCCGCCATAATTTAGAACAACTCATTCCGGTATTTATCAAGACTAGGGCCCGTATTACCCCAAATTTCTGTGTGTCGTTGGGCTGCTAATCGATCAACGGAAAAGACGTTCAGCATACGTCACAACGCTAGCGCTATTTTCGTCTAGCGGATTCGATGATGGTTGAGCACAACAGTTGATCACATGATCACAAAAATGATCACAAAAACTTCTCGACGGCAGAACGGCTCAAAATAGCATGTCTAGCGGATAGCGTTAAGACCGCTCGTTCGACTATTTGCTGTAGCACCTTTGAACGGTAAACTCAGCGGGCAGGGGTGCGAGAACGTCTGATCAGTGTTGTCGAAAAGCCCTTGTGGCAATCCTTTTGGCCGATTTTATTAATAGTTTTTTAGCCTAAGGCCTGCCCATATCCTGACACGATTTCGTTAGGTTTATCTGGCTGAAGGATGATGCAGTGGGTCCAAAGTCCCTAAGCCGGATTCACATTCAGGTATCCACAGCTAGCAGCTCGTGCGTAGGCATTTGCAACACTGAACCTGCAGGACGCAACTACATTCTTTTCAGTTTCCGAAAGCAAATCTTTGTAGCAGGAGGCCCCTAGCTCGACGTAAAAATAATCATTGTTTAACGGGATAGAATTCTCTGCGTTTGACGGGATAGAATTCTCTGCATTTGACGAGATAGAACCCTTGCACAAATAGATTAGAAAGCCCTGTAATCTTTCGAAAGATTGCTGCAATAAAGGTTAAATCATTCAGGAATAAGACCGTAGGCAAAAGTAAGCGTTCCTACTATGTGTATGACAAAGCGTCATTGCAATGGTAACTATGGATATTTCTCCGGAAACGGTCTCTCAGCTTTCGACACGGGTGGATACCCTCTCGACCATGCTGGAGCAAATCAACGACAAAGTGTCTAGCTTATTGGCTATGCAGGAGCCTGGCGATCTTCAGGGTGCCAGTCCGCCTTTTCAGGTCAATCCGCCGCCGTCCCTAAAGATTAGCGGCGGGCTCGATGCCAGCTATGACCACAAGGACATCATCAACGACGAGCCTCACTTCGAAGCCGATCAGCTGGGACATACTCCTGCCTTTTCGCCTGAGATCCAGATTCAGCGTCTAACCGCTCAGCTCACAGCCGCCTATAACCGTATTGCCGCCTTAGAAGAGCAGCTCCTTGCCCATCGCGGTCAGTAACCGGACGGCACATCGCCGTATTGATCAAAACTTTCGGCTCCGGTGTCCATCCCTTTTATGGGGTTAGGCAGGTTTCCAAAAGGTGCTCAATCGCTGCTACCAGTCTGTCTAGCGACCAGTTTTGGTAAAGCTGTGCCGCGATCGCGCATCCCCCTGCACCCACACCCTCTTTGACGTAGCCCTGCTCAAACCGTCGAAGCTGCTCAAACCGTGAATTGGCAAACGATAGCTGCGTGTTGAGTAACGGTACTTGAATCAGTTCGGCCAGGCCGACGGTATCGCTACTGGCATCTTCTAGCACCCAGCGCGTCGTTCCCACTACGATGTTTTCCATTCTGACCCCTGGCGGTGTGCTGCCGGGCTGTGTTGTCATCTCCGACCGCCACAACGCTTGGATTAGGGCATACACGGCCATCATCTGAGATCCACCCGCTAGTAACACGCCAGCGTTAGCGCTGGCACCCAACGCCACACCAGCCGCCGCAATCTGCATCGGATCACCGATAGCTGCAACCAAAGCAAAGGGTACGGATGACTGCGCCTGTGGATCTGCCTGCCAGCGCTGTAGCCCTGACTGGACGATCTGCTGCTTTTGCCCATGATTACAGCTGGGGTGGCTGCTGTTGACTTTGCCCAGCGCGGGGTAGCCCAGGCCGGTTAGCAGGGCCTGAGCTGTGGTGGTGCCCGCTACCACACACTCGCTCACAATTAAATACTGACCGGCAAATCGCTGCCCCAACTGCTGGCCCCAGCGCATGCCAGCGCTAAACAGCTGCTGCACTACAGCCAGCGGCAAAGCCTGACCGCTGCTGACGCAGGCAGCGGGCTGTCCGCCCAAGTCTAGATGCGGCACGCTGGGCGGCTGCGGCAGTCCAGCATTGAACAGGTACACCGGTACCCCCTGACCGGTAATCACCGCTCGAGCAATCAGGGCCGGAGAGACCCCAGCAACTAGCGGCGGCAGCGGGTAGGTTGCCTGTGCGCTGGGGCCGTCATAAAGAAATTCGGCATCGGCTACGGCGGTGAGTCGTCGGGCAGCAGGGGTCGCCCCGGCGGCGGAGATGTTGGGAATCAGGGCCGTTTCTGTGAAGCCCAGAATGCAGGCATAGACGGGGCGCTGACCGGCATACCGTGTTAGCCACCGCTGACCTATGGCGGGCAAAACCGGTAGGGCGATATTAAACATTCAGACTTAAACATTCAGACTTAGGCATCCAGCAGGCTTTGGACCCAGCGCGGGGGCGGTGACATGCGCACGCCCAAACGCTCTAGTACCAGCCACGCTGCAATGTGGACCGTGAATAGATAGACAACACTGCTAAAAAACAGCATTGCGATCGCGCCAATTTGGATCACCGCCATGTTGGGCTGACCAATGGCTCCAAGCCCCACCAGGCCAAAGTCAAGCAGGCGGCTGGTCAGCCAGTCAAGAATTTGGGTGATTTGGGCGACCAAATAGCCCCACAGGTCCTCTCCTGCCATCCAAGACAGCAGCCAGATGCGAAAAAACATGCCCAGCGTCACCAGCAGCGCCCCTAGGGGAATGGACAGCAGCCAGCTATTGCCCCGTCGCCAATGGCAGCCCAGCTGTACCCCCAGCACCCCGTAGGGCATGACATAGAGCAGACCGCGCGGCGGGCCGATCAATATCGCTAGCAGCAGTCCAGAAACCAGCGTCGCCATCCAAGCCGCGCGAGGATGACGCCGTAGATAGACCAGCGCAATCGGTATTGGGAAAAGAATCCGCAGCAGCGGTCCTGGCGGGAAATACAGATTAATCAGCCACATCAAACTGGCGGCACTGGCTAGAAACGCGGTTTCGACCAGGGCCACTGGCCCCTGTGCGGCAGTAGGATTCTGAGTTGGGGATTTCTGAGTTGGCGCAGCGGCGACGCCACCAGGAATATCCCCGATCCAGTCTTCCTCGTCGTTGCCCCCAGCTGGCGGGGCCGACGCTGGGAAGTTCGCATCTGAAGCGTTAGCGGAGGTGGAGGGAGTTAGGTCGTCGGACATATCGCCAGTAGGACATATCGCCAGTAGGACATATCGCCGGTACAGGGGGGCAGCCGGTATGGTATCGAGCAGGCGGCATCATCCTTACACCAGCAGCCGTTCTAGGGCATCCAGTGAGGGAATGCGAACGACGTCGCGTTCACTGACGATGAGGTCGCGCTTTTCTAGCTTACTCAAAACCCGCGTCACCGTTTCTCGGGCCAAGCCGCTCAGACTGCTCAGTTCACGATGGGGCAGGTTAGGAATTTCAAAGCCATCCTGGCTGACGGTGCCCTGACTTTCAGCCAGAAAGAGCAGAATATCCGCCACGCGCGACTGGCTGTCAGACTCCCGCAGCCGCAGCCGCCGATTCACCTGGCGCAGCCGTCGGGCCATGAGCTTGGCGAGACGAATGCCTGCCATGGGCTCCGTTTTGAGCAGGTTGACAAAGTCTTGGGCGGGCATGCTGCCGATGACCGTCGGCGCTAGGGTAATGACATCGGTGGATCGGGGCACTTCTTCTAAGGGGGCCATCTCACCAAACAGCTCGCCCTTGCCCAAAATATTGAGCGTCACTTCCTTGCCATCCAGGTTATAGGTCCGGATTTTGACCCAGCCCTCCAAAATGAAGTAGACCGAGTTGCCCCAGTCATTTTCCAACAAGATCACCTGTCCTGCTGGGTGGCGTCGGGTCACGACCTGGGCCGTGGCCTGGCGTACAGAATCTTCCGGCAGCGCCTCAAAGAAGGGGGCTGCTGCCAGCAAATCTGCGCTACGGGCTAAATCTCGCGACCGATCATGCATAGCCTTCGCCTAAACTTCCCACAGGCTACAGCACTCTGCTAAATTCTCCAACCGAATTGCCCGGGTGCGATCGCGTAACGACCTGAGGCGACAGCACAAACCGCTCCGTGTCAAATCAAAATATCTAAATAAGATCAAAGAGACCGCAGTGGATGCCCCGACCTCCTTTACACTGGGGCATCGCATGCTGTACGAGCGCCGTTCGCATCTGTCACCAGTGGCATTCGGTATATCTACGGCTCAAACCCGACCACTGCCGTAATCCTGACCCAGACATTGGGCACCCTCAAGGTGCACTCTAGTCACTGGCTGGTTTCTAGCGGTTAAACAGGGATTCTTTAAGGGCACTATTGTGACTTCTCAACCGGATCAAATCCAAACGCTGATTGCGAGTATCAATGCGCTGTTAGGCAAAGCGACGCCCCGGTTGCCGTGGGTCATGTCCTCAGAAGTGACGCAACAGCGCCAACTGCTGACTCAAACTCGCGATTACCTACAGTCCTTGGCCAAAGACCTGGAGGCACCTGGCGGTTGGGGACCGGTCGATCCGGACAGCGGACAGATCACCCCACCCCGCAGCCGAGATCGCGCGGGCGAGGCCGAAGCGGCCCAAGTCCTTCAGGCCCTGCTGCTAGAGATGCAGTACCTGAAGGAAAATTCCCTTAAACCGCTGCGTCAGGAGCTCACCAGCCTGAAGCAACAGCGGCAAACCCTGCAAACCGAAATCAGCTCGCTGGAGGCTCAAAAGCTGACTGCCGATAACAGCCAGCAGCAGATTAACCAGTTTCTTGAAACCTTAATGGCAAGGCTACAGGCCGACCTGTCTCAGCAAATTGCTGAGAATGTGGCTCAGGTCGCTGCCGGTCAAACCAGCGATCAACTCCTGGCCGAAACCATTGACGGTGAGCTGGTTGCCGAGCAGCCTCAACTGCACCCAGCCCAACGACTGGAGCAGCTGCGACTGGTTCAATCTCAGTCGGACCAGCTCCTGCTAAAGCTAGACACGACACTGCAAACCGTTTTTGAATCCCTACAAAAAAGTGTCGAAAGCTATCGCGACTCGCTGGCCGAAGGGCTGGAGCAAATGCACAGTCTGGGACGCGAGGGTGAGGTGATTTTTCACGCGCTGGTCAACCACATTGCCCAGCAGCTGGGTCAGGACACCTCTCGCTATCTCAATACAGAGCGCTCAGACACCACCCTTACAGCCGGTGAACCTGCCCAAATTACAGGCGACGCCCCGACACCCGATACCCAGACTGATGCCAACCTGGAGACGCTCGATGACTTGATGTTAGAGGACGATCTTGCCGGTCTCGACCTGACCCCAGCGACGCTAGCAGCGCTCCAAACCGAAACACCGGATGAGGGAGCAGCCGTCGATGAGACTGAGCTGGACGAGGCCTTTGACCTTCCTATTCTCAGTGACGACGACCTCTCCGCACTCCAGAGTGAGGATCTGACGGTCCTGCAAGCTGTCGACCCTAACGATGCGTCCACCGCGCAGCCTGATAGCCCGACATCACCAAAAAACTTAACCGCTGCGGACGATCCGGCGGCAGTAGCGGCTACAGATACCATTTTGGGGCTGCTCGACGATGCCAATGGCGGTGAGGCATCCGATACGTCTGAGCTATCACCCGTGTCTGATTTATCCGATGAAACGTTTGATTCGCTGTTTGGCGACTCGGCTGTTGAGGTGAGTGAGGGGGAGGTGAGTGAGGCGGGGGCTGACCGCACAGCGACTTCAGAGCAGCCTACTACTGAGTTTGCTGCGGACCAGAGCGAACTCCCTGACCTGACCACCATGCCAGATCTGGGTCTCGCATCCGCTGAGATGACCTCGATGGATACGTCGACCATTGACCCCACGGCTTTGGCTGAAGCCGAGGCTTGGTTGGGGCTGACCGACACAGATGGGACAGTGTCCCCGACAACGGACACTCCAGAAGGCAGCGAATCTGGCAACAGCGGGATTGGCGACAGCGGGATTGGCAACAGTGAACCTGGCGGCGACGCCACGACCCTAGACAGCCTGTTCGGAGAGTCGCTACAGCGCGAGATTGGTGACGACGCTGAAGCGGACCCCATGCAGGATACGGTGACATCCCTGGCAGAACTGCTGCCCGAGGTTGACGCGACGCCCAGCGAAACGGGTGACGATGAGTACGCGATCGCCGCCGATAACGAGGACCTGCTGACCATCAGTGGGGGAGAATTGAACCAGCAGCCCAGTCTGGACATTGACGCGAGTTTGATGGATCAGCTGGCGGCTGACCTGCAAACGCTAGCGGCAGATGAGGCCGACGATCCCCTGCCTGGCGCCGAACTCGAACCGCTCAACAGCCTGCTCGATCAAGACGAACTTGAGAATTTGGTGGCGGACTTAGATTTGGCTGAGCCGGAGCCACTACCATCAGCCGCTGACGATGACACTGCCGTAGACCCCATGCTGGGTGATCCGTCCGCAGATGAATCCCTCCCATCCCTGGCCGATTTGGAGCTATCGGAGGCGTCCGAGCCGCTACCCGCAGCAGAGCGCTGGGACCTGGATAGCGAGACAGGCCGTGCAGACTTAGCGGAAGCTATTGATGGAGGTATTGATACCGACTCTGCAGCGATAGACGACGCTGAACTCTCCACCGAGGCACTCGAGGGGCTAACCCTAGAAGACCTCAGCGGCCTGAGCGACCCCACCGTTCCTGATTTAAGAGACGTAGCCGCGATCGCAACCGACCGCCCAATCACGCCTGATAGCACTGCCGGCGACGGTATCGATGACCTGTTTGGGGGGTCAGGTTGGGAGACCGTGACCTCAGAAACGGACCCGGCAACGGATGAGCCGGAATCGTCAGCGCCTGACACGCTGTTTGAGACCCTCGATTTTGGCGCACTGGGTGATGCTGATTCATTCCCAGAGACCGAGGGCAGTGACTTTTCCACGAGTGATTCTTTAGCCGACCTCTCGTTTGATATCGACACAGCCGATGCCGATGTGGATGCCTCTGCCCTCGATACAGGCCAGGACCCCGCCGACGGTAGGCCCGTGGATAGCCCGGATGCAGATAGCATCGCTACGGATGACCTCGATCAAGATGACGTCAACCAAGACGCGGCTGCCATCGCAGCATTGGCGGACGAGCTGGAAGTGGGTGACCTATCACCAGAACTCGCGAGTGAACTGGAGAGCCTTAGCGCCGCTGCCGATGAGCTGGCTGCTCAACCATCAGACAACTGGGATGGGCTACAGTCCGATTTAGAAGAGCCGCTGTTGGCTGAGTTACCAGAGTTAGAGATCTCTGAATTAGCCGAGATTGACCCTCAGCCCGAAACCGCTTATCTGCCGGACCCCCTAGACCCCGCTCCCCCAGAAGCAGACCCGCCAGAAGCAGACTGGCCGGTTGCACCGCCAGCAGAGACAGATGATACCTCAACTGCTTTGCTTGACGATCTGGGGCTAGCGGCATTGACGACTGCCGATACCACAGAGACCGACGATATTCCGTCTACTGATGAGCTATCGGCCTTTGCGGACGCGCTGGCAACTGTCCCCGCCGCCGAGGGGGAAGATACAGCAGCGGCGTTGATGACCGATGCGTTGGCCCCCGAGGCTACCGCGGAGACGGACTTATTTGCTGGATTTGACGAAAGCTTTGGCGATGCTCCGGCGCTCGATGCTGACGACGACCTGTCCAATGCTGCCCTGGTGCCCCCTGGCGGCGGTGACCAGTCGTCTGAGCAGCCTGATGTCGTCTGGTGCCTGGGGCTAGACGTGGGTACAACGGGGCTTTCGGCGGTGCTGATGGAGCAGACAACGGGGCAAGTCTATCCGCTGTACTGGCTAACTGACGGGGGAACTAACCCCGAAGAGAAGTGGTTTCGCCTGCCGATGGCGGTCTGGCTATCGGCCCATGATAGCTCAGCCGATGTTGATCTGTCGTCTGAGACGGTCGGTCAGCTGGCCTGGGCAGAGGCCCAGCAGCCCGAAGCGGAGGGTTTGCTGTTAACCGGATTGAAACCATTGCTCAAGGTGGCGGTGTCGTACCAGGACGAACGGCGCGAGCCCGAGATTCAGTGGTCTGACACTACGGTGCTACCGTTGCAACAAATCGAGCTCGCCCTTCAGCAAATTCTACGCCAGTGCCAGGTGGAGGATGCCACTCCCCTGCGCTGCGAAACCATCGGACTTGAATCGGAGGAACTGCGCGCCGCGCTACAGACGCTACAGGCTGTGGTGGTGGGCTACCCCACCAACTGGCCGGACACCTATAGCTTTAACCTGCGTGAGGCCGTGTTAGCCGCTGGTCTGGTCAGCCAGGTCGAGCAGATTTTCTTCATTGAAGATGCGATCGCAACCCTCCTGTCAGGGCTGCCCGATCCAAACGACACCAGCGCAGTGACCACTGCCCGTCAGCCCAGCCTATACAACTGCAACTGGCAGGGCGGTACCTTGTCCATTAGCGCTGGGGCATCCCTGACGGAGCTGGCTCTGGTCAACCTACCGGACAACCTTGGGGACATTAGCTACGACGACTTCGGCCAGCGCAGTTTTCCCTACGCAGGCGATGGCCTCGATCAAGATGTGATTTGCCAGCTGCTGGCGGCAGAAGGGGCACGTCAGCCCTTAACCGGGGCATCGGATACGTCTGCCCAGGACTGGTCTTGGCGCGCCGAACTGCCCGCCGGGGCCGATGGCCGCTGGGAGAGCCTCCAGCTAGAGTCACTAAAGCTACCTGCCGCCGGTGAAACAGCCCTGGCCGATCGCCACCGCTTACAGCAGCGGCTACAGAGTTCCCCTCTGGGGCTGAGCCTGCTGGAAGCCGCCCGCCACCTCAAGCTGATTTTGCAGAACCAGTCGCAATTTCAGCTAGACCTGGGTAACCAGCGCTGGCTAGTTCGCCGCCGCGATCTAGAAAGTCGCATCTTTCTGCCCTACATTCAGCGCATCAATCGCCATCTCAACGTGCTGCTGAGCCAGCAGGGCATTTCAGCCCAGGCGATCAAGCAGGTCATTTGCACCGGTGGGTCCGCTTCTCTCCCAGCCATTGCCCGCTGGCTGCGGCAAAAGTTTCCCAACGCCACCATCATTCAAGATACCTACGCCAGCGATCGCCCCCAGAGCTGCAGTCGTGTGGCCTACGGGCTCGCCAACCTGTCCCGCTATCCTCAGGTGCTAGACGTGACCCGTCACCAGTACAGCGACTACTTCTTGCTGATGGAACTGCTGCGGGTCTTTCCTCAGCAGCCGCTGCCGGTCAGTGGCATTATGCACCTGCTCGAACAGCGAGGGATTAACACCAAAGCTTGCCAGCTGCACATTTTGGCCCTGCTAGAAGGTCATCTGCCGCCGGGGTTGGTCCCCACACCGTCGGATCGTCCGTGGATAAGTGCCGACAGCAGCGCCGTAGGTACCTATCAGGCCCTGACCGCTGCACCGCTCTTTACCAAGCAAACCAATCAGATTTACGTTCCCAATGAAACCCAGGGGCAGCGGCTACGCGCTTATATGGAGGCCGTCGTTGCTGATAAAGCGCAGTCTTTGCAGGAGCCGCTGATTGCCCAGCTGGCCATGCCGATACCTACTCTGTAAAATCTCAATCGGCTAGAATCTCAATCGGCAGTCCAGAATTCTAACCCTGCAAGCAGTGGCCCACTTTGTCGATCATCCCATCGTCACCGAAAGTTTTGCGGTCATAGACCGCGAAATTGACCAGGAAATGGTCGGACACTCGTTTGCACCCGATGTCTATGCCATTGTGCAACGGGTGATTCATGCCACGGCGGACTTTGATTACGCTAACCGGCTGGCCCTCAGTGAAGACGCGATCGCTCAGATGAAGCTGGCCCTGCAATCCGGCACGCCCCTCATTACCGATGTCAGTATGGTGACCCAGGGCATCCAGCGGGTTGCCGCCGCCACCTTCGCGCCGACCATCATCACGGCACTGCACCAGGCACGGCAGCCACTCCCCGGCAAAACGCTGACCGAAACGGGCCTGTTGGCCTGCTGCAAGCAGTATCCAAAGGGCGTTTACATTATTGGCAACGCCCCAACCGCGCTACTAGCACTGTGTGACCAAATTCGTCAGGGTCGGGTCTCTCCCGCGCTTGTCATTGGGGCCCCTGTAGGGTTTATCAACGTGGTGGAGGCAAAACAGGCCCTGGCCTCCTGTGCGGTTCCGCAGATTCGGATTGACGGCAGGAAAGGCGGCTCCGGCGTGGCTGCGGCCATTACCAACGCGTTACTGATTCAGAGCTGGAATCAGCCATCACCAGCGAGCAACACCGTGGCTAATTTGGGTAACGCATAATCATGGACCCAACTGCCAGGGCCCCAATGTCCCATCCGTCAGCGCCCCGAGGCCCCGTTGTTACAACCCGTATTCAGGTTGTCGGCATCGGCTTAGAAGGACCAGAGAGCTTGACCACAGCGGCACGGGCGGCCATTGACCAGGCCGACATTCTAATCGGTGCCGAACGGCAGCTCAGCCACTTTTCCCCTATTGCAGCTCAACGATGGCCGCTGGGCAATCTGCAAACCTTACTAGGCAAGCTCCAGCAGCAGCTGGACCAGCCCGACGGACCCAGCATCACGATTTTGACGTCCGGCGACCCGCTCTTTTATGGCCTCGGACGGCTGTTACTCGCCGCACTCCCCCCAGAACAGCTGACGTTTCACCCCAACGTTAGCGCCGTGCAGCTAGCCTTTAGTCGATTGCGTATTCCCTGGCAGCAGGCCCACGTGGTTAGCATTCATGGGCGGAGCTGCGAACCGCTACACACGGCGCTGCAGCAAGGTCAGTCTCCGCTGGCAGTGATTGGCGATCCACAGGTATCGCCCACCGCGATCGCGACGATGGCGTCCGCGGCTCCTTTCACGTATCAGCTCTGGTGCTGTGAAAACTTGGGCAGTCCCCAAGAGTGCGTGCAGCCCTTCGAATTATCAAACCCGCCTCAGACGGTAGCACCGCTGCACCTCTGGGTTCTACAACGTCAGCCGGAAGAGACCTCGTCCCCGGCGGCAATCCTGGGGCTAGCCGATTCCCAATTTGCCCGGTTTGAAGACCGCCCAGGGCTGATGACCAAGCGCCCCGTTAGAGTTCTAGCCCTAGCCGAACTTGATCTGTACCCTAGGCAAACGGTGTGGGATATCGGGGCAGGCACGGGCTCAGTCAGCGTTGAAATCGCCCGACTGTCTCCCAATAGTCAAATCTATGCCGTAGAAAAATCAGCCGCAGGTATTCAGCTCATCCAAGCGAATCGTCAGCGATTTGAAACACCGCAAGTCATTCCCGTCAGCGGCAAGGCTCCGGACGTTCTCTCCGATTTGCCGGATCCACATCGGGTTTTTGTTGGCGGTCATGGGGGACAGCTCGCTACCTTGCTGGACTGCTTAACGAGCCGGTTACAGCCGCAAGGTCGAATTGTTATTGCGACAACCACATTAGAAAGTCATACCCAACTGCTCAATTGGTTACAGGCAAATACCGGCTGGACACAGGCCCATCTTCAGGTCAATTTGACACAGTCTGTTCCGGTAGGGGCCTATCAGCGAATGGCTCCTCTCAACCCAGTCACGCTGACCACACTGACACAACCCAGTCACCCAACGGACTAACCCAGCCTGGGCCATAGCGCCATCTGGATACGCAACCAAACAATACGTCACCCAACCTTTGCCCATGGCCGATGGCCCAACCCAGCTAAACAAGCGAATCGACTTATTGAGCGGATAGAACGGCTGATAGTTAGCCAGAACCCTACCCAGCAGCCATTAAAGATATATTGCATTCGTCGAGCTGCTAGGGACAGTTCCTGACGCCGAAGTTCTTGATGCTGGAGCCCCTCGACGCAGTCGAATGCTTTAACCAACCCTTCGACTGCTATAGCAGCCGCCAGTGACCTTAGGACAAGGCTGCGACAACTTGGTTGTGTGCTGAGCAGGATAGCCTTACTCGGTGTCCTAACCTATATAGCGCTAGCTATACTAATAGGCCCAATTATTAGCACAGGCTGATCGCGCTATGGCGATATGTCTAAGCTATGTCTAAATAACGGACACTCAATACAAGTCACTAGAGAAAAGATGTTTTTGCTGTTTCTAATTCTTCGTAACTCGTTATAAACAGGTCAAACTCTTACCAGGGAATGTAGACAAGTTTGACACTCCCAAGGACAGCGGAACCCACGCTTAATTGTTGTCTCCGTCACGCTCATTATCGAGCTGCTTCAGATGAATGTGCTTGTAGCCCAACTTAATTTCGAACTCGTCCCCTGGCTGTAGGCCCATCTCCTGGGTGTAGGTCGAACCAATAACAATCTGACCATTTTTGTGGACACTGACGCGATAGGTTGGTTCGCGCCCCCGACCATCTTTTGCCCCTTCTGGGTTAAGAGAAATGCCACGGGCAGATAGCAGTGCGTCGTAGAAGTCAGTCAGATTAACGCGAACCTGATCGTCTTTGGTTCTGCTGTAATAACCGCATTCGCGAGCGGTTTCCCGCTTTGGCAGGTGACTTAGCTCTTTGACTTTCTGAAGCAGAGCTTTGCCTGTCAGGGGAACGATCTTAGTATCGGCCATCAGTTTAAGGGTATCTTAATGCTCAACTTTACGAGTGAAAGCTCACCGAACGATAATGAGTAGAAGTTCGGCATAACGCTGTTGCCAGATAATCTGTAGGACCGTAGAAATCAGTCTCTAGAGGTTAGTGTAACTAGCAGGAACTACCAGAATGAAAGCATGATTATAGCAGACGTGAACTATTTGCAAGTATATTATTCTTGACTCATAGTTAAACGCCAACTTAAGTAAGAACCTAGCGAGAGTAAGCGCTTAGCAAAGTATTACTCTCTACCCAGCGTTCAAAAATAGTATTGATGGATTGGCAAGCTATTAGTTAACTACACTAAAGTAATGAATAGAAACGAGCAATGGCGTAGAAAAAACGCGTTCTGTCAAGCGCTAATAGGGTTTGTTTCCTGAGACTTACGGTTCGGCTTTATAGTTGCGGATTGCCCTTAAATTAAGACTTATTTCCGCAGAAAATCAGCGTTCATGGCGTCATGGCTTCCTGATATAGCAGCTTGAAATAGATAGCGCCATTTACGTTAGGAGTTAGGACGCCGAGTGCAGTGATATAGCATGCAGTGATGTAGCCTGGCGCAGAACGAAATAGGCATTATTGCGTTCGTCGAGTTGCTAGGGACAGTTCCTGGCACTGAAGTCCTTAACGCTGGAGCCCCTCGACGCAGCCGAATGGGTCTATCAACCCTTCGACTGCTATAAAAGGTCTGGCAGTCTTGTCCTGACAGATCTAGCTGCTGGGGCTATACCCGAGCGCTCATGCAGCGTGACCAACACTGTACTATTGTTAACGTCCTTGAGTTTGCTAATCGTATGTCGCCTCCTGCACCAGAACCCGCCCCAGCTAGTTCAGCACCGGCTGAGATTACCGACGAATCGACTACGCCTAGTTTTGGTTGGACGTTCTATGCCGAGCGCATCAATGGACGCTTCGCAATGGTCGGCTTTGTTTCCCTACTTCTGCTGGAACTGTTGACAGGCGAAGGATTCTTCCATTGGCTAGGTCTGCGCTAGCCTCGGCACCTAGGTGAGATGCCGACTGCAGAACACATTGCATGAGCCGACCCCTCAGATAATTGCTATCGCTACCGTACGGTGAGTTGATAGTTGCCTCGGCCCGATGCGTCATGGGCATTGGCAATGACTCGATAGGCACCGGTTCTTGGCAGGGTCAGAATAATTTCTGCGTTGGAAGTGCCACTGGCATCATCGTTGAACGCCAACCGCTCACCGGCCTCGTCCAACAGCAGTAAGAAGGTGTCGAACTCGCTGCTAGTCATCGAAATGACAACTTCCTGTCCAGCGTTACCTTGGAACCAATACTCGTCATACAGGCTGTCATCGCTGAGCTGCGCATCGCCCCGGCTGAGCTGACCCTGTTCGTTGAGCAGATAGCTACCGCCCGCCGTACTGCCGCCCATACTACCGCCGCCCGCCCCTAGGCTAGAGACGCTGAGGCTGTATCGACCTTGCTCACCCGGCCCGTAGGTGTTAGCTAGTACAACGTAGGTACCCGATTGAGGCAGCGTCACATCAATCCGAGCATTGAGTCCACCCGCGCTGTCATCGTCTTGGTCAATGTCTTCGCCGTCTGGCCCCACTAGAATCAGATATGGATCAATCTGCTGACTCGCCATTTCGATACTGACCCGCTGACCCGCCCGACCTGAGAATTCGTAGACGTTGAAGTAGGTATTGTCGCCCAGTAGATAGCTCTGGTTGTCGAGCTGGCCGCTCACCTGAGGACCGTCAACCGCAATGGTGACGGGAGCCCGTTCGCCTGTCCGATCTTGGGTATCAGACGCAACGGTCGAGGCAGAGCCGTTCTGGACGGAGGCAATAAACGGACGCACCTGATTGGTCGCGATCGCAAACCCAATGCCAATGTTTCCACCGCTATCTCCGGTCGTGAAAATCGATGTGTTGACACCAATCAGCTGGCCGTTACTGTTGAGCAGTGGCCCACCTGAGTTGCCAGGGTTGATCGCCGCGTCTGTTTGGATGAATCCCCGCTCCTGGTCAAGTCGGCTGACGATGCCAACTGTAAAGGTCCCCTGTAACCCAAAGGGATTGCCAATGGCAAAGGCCCGCTGACCAACCTGCGCATTGGACGAAGCCAAGGCAATAATCGGCAGGTTGCTGGCACCACGCAGCTGCACAGCCGCCAAATCTAGCCCGTCATCTGCATAGCCGACGACATCGCCGGTAAAGGAGCGCCCATCTGACAGCTGCACCGTCACGGTCCGCGCACGCCCCACCACGTGAGCATTGGTCAAGACCAGGCCATCGGCTGTGATAATACTGCCACTGCCTGTACTATTCCCCGCATCAATCGCCACTACGGCTGGACTGGCCTGCTGATAAACCCGAATGCTGGTCTCTTCGTCGTATTGTGCCTGGGCAGCTTGGGCACCGATAACGGGAACCGGCTGGGGCAATACACCCTCCGCAGCATAGAAACCGGCAGTAGCAGCCAACGCAAACAGGCCAGAACGGGCAATCCGAAAGCAGTTCATATCTGATGGGGTAGGACAAAGACTCTGTTTTAAGATACCCGCAGCCCCAGAGTGATTCCGGTGAGTCCGCTACTTAACTTAAGAACTTCGCAGCATTTTTAGACAGTATTCAAACTGGATTCAAATGGGTTCAAGACCATTGGAGGTATGACAGCCCATAGAACGAGTGAGCTGAATTGCAGATGACGGGGTGCTGAATGGTTGAGGGATGGTGCGATTAGGTCGCTCAAGCAAAGTGGCCTCGATTCAGCTCAGTTCACCGCGGTGGAACGGGCGGCACTTTAAAAATGACAAAAAAATGACAAAGGGCAGGGGTGCGATCGCACCCCTGCCCTTTGTCAAACCTATTGCGGAGAGGATGTTCTCCCTAAGCCAGCCCAGTATTAGAGCCGGGGCGTCCCGTTGCCAGCTCAACCTTCACAATCTTGCCACCCATCTTCTGGATACGCTGCTGCTCTTTAAACCAGCTATCGTAGGGCACTAGTTTCGTAAAGAACGTATTTTGCAGCTCGCGCTGGGTACGAATCCGAGTCTGGCTTGGTACGCAGGCAGTAATTCGAAACATGCGCATGGCGGTTGGGGTCTCCTACTCTCAAAAAAATCTCTTATGGCAACCACGGCGACCCAGTTGCAGGGGTCAAACGTGTCCAGATTCAAACATTGACACTCAAACAGCAAAACCGGAAGTCTACAGCTAACGGCGAGTAGAGACTACTGCCTCGGCCTAGTTGAGTCTGTTGTCAGTCTTCAAACTAAGGCTACAGCACTCACCCACTTGACGCTCACTCCAGACTTCCGATTCAAATCACCTTCACAGGTGTCGGTCGTTTCCTAGTTCAACTAGCTCAGGCCAGAGCAGATGTAGTCGAAGTAAACGCCCATTTCCTTACCAGCGTCAGCGCCAACCAGGCTAGCAGTGACTTCTTTCATGGCTTGAATCGCCTGAACCGTTGCACCTACGGGTACACCCAGAGAGTTGTAAGTCTCCTTCAGACCGTTCAGTACGCGCTCGTCCAGGATGGAAGGGTCACCCGCCAGCATGGCGTAGGTGGAATAGCGCAGGTAGTAGTCCAGGTCACGAATGCAGGCTGCATAGCGACGCGTGGTGTACATGTTGCCGCCGGGACGAGTGATGTCGGAGTACAGTAGCGACTTGGCTACAGCGTCCTTAACAATCTCAGAGGCGTTGGCGCTGATGGTAGTAGCGGCACGAACGCGCAGCTCACCAGTTTGGAAGTAGGACTTCAGCTTGTCCATGGAGGACTGATCCAGGTACTTGCCCTGAACGTCCGAAGAGTTAATTACAGAAGTAATTGCGTCTTGCATTTCAAGTTTTCCTTAAAGTTGGGACGTAAAAACGAGACTCAGAATCAAATGACTCAGTTAAGTCTCCAATGACATGGATTAGCCAATGCTTACTGCATTGCACCAACAACGTAGTCGAAGTAAGAAGCCGCTTCAGCAGCATCATCGCTAGACAGCAGAGAAGACGCAACGCTCTTCATGCAGCGAACCGCTTCAGCAACCGCAGGGATGGGCGTACCCAGAGAGTTGTACATCTCACGGACGCCAACCAAACCAATCTCTTCGATGGGCGTAACGTCACCGGCAACCACACCGTAGGTGATCAGGCGCAGGTAGTAGTCCATGTCACGCAGGCAAGTTGCGGTCATCTCTTCGCCGTAGGCATTGCCGCCGGGAGAGACAACGTCGGGGCGCTTTTGGAACAGCTGATCGCCAGCCTGCTTAACGATGCGCTCACGGGACTCAGTGAGGACCTGAGCGATACGCAGACGACGCTCACCAGAAGTTACGAACCCCTTGATGCGGTCCAATTCGCCGGGGCTGAGGTAACGAGCCTCAGCATCAGCATTCACGATAGATTTCGTGACAATACTCATTTGATGGATTCCTCCGAAAGAATATAACCAGATGACTGCACTGGCGTTCACCTTCAAAGCGCTGAGCCCAGGCTGCTGAACCCAGACAATAAAGTCACCGGAACTCTAGCTCAAATAGGGCTTAGAGGGGCCATGGGGCGTCCGGCGCTTGGTGCAACGCCACATTCGGCCCTGCTGACACATGCAGCTTAATAGAAAAGACCAAATATCTTATCGGATTCCTTGAATCCTCTAAAGGCTCAGCTACCTTCCGTGATTTATTTTCCAGCATCTCGCCAACCTTCTTAGAGGGTGCGAAACACTTTGTAACATTGTTACTCAGATTTCGTCACATTGCTAGATGCAGACCCCACGCCAAGGCGAGGAACATCAGCCACAGGGCAGAAGCATCGTTGATCGATATCCGTCCCGGGCATCACATCAGCTGTCAACATAGCAATAGCTTAGAGCGCCATCACCCTAAGCTATCGCTGATTACCTGTGACACGGCCTCAGATATCTCCAGACACCATAATGGCGAAACCGCACAGCCCGTTACGCCTTGTACTTATAGCGTTCCTGTCGGCTGTCCCAAAGGCTGCTGGGTGCCAATCGACACATTCGTTGCAACGGCTGGCTCAAAGCTGGGAACAACCACGTCGTTATTTTGCTTAGTGAGCTGCTGATACAGACGCTCGGTATTGGGGAAGTTGGCCGCCGGCAATGTGGGATAACGGCGGTAGGGCACCGTGTCTTCACCGAAGAACTCAGCATACTCACGGCTACCCACCATCGCCTCAATGAAGCCTTTCAAGCCAGATTTCGCCAGAATCTGGTTGTACTTCCGAATCTCTTCCTGATCGCGAGGGGCACGGCCTAAGAAATGCTTCGTACCCAGCTCAATCACCTTAGTGTTGGGGTAGGGCGCATAGAACTCCTTGAGGTAGAGGTTCGACTGTCCTACGCCTTCAATAAACTCTTTCAGGTTAATCTCGCGGTTCACCAAGCGACTTTCCAGTACTCGGAACTCATCTTTGACGATGTAGGGCTCGATATTGCGCTCGAAGATTTGGCGATAGGCCGCTTCTGCCACAGTTTTGACTGACTGCTTGTCAAACGCAGTGAGCTTGAAGATTTTGGTTTCCTGGCGCTGGCGGCGAACCCCCTGGAGTGCCCGCTGTTGGAGGTCGCGATCGCCCCGGTTGCCGTTCGCCTGGCCCAGCTCTACAAAGCGTGGCGTGCTGGGCTTCTCGACTGGCTTCAGGCCAGTGGACTCAACCACTGTACCCGAGCGGAACGTCCGCATGGCCTGACCTGCTGGCGTCACATAACGCTCGTAGGGAATCGTGTCCTCACCAAAGGCATCGCTATACTCTGTGCTATCGATGATGGCGTCCACCAAGGCATAGAAACCCTTGCGGGCACACACGTCGAAGTAGCTGTTGATTTCCTGACGACCGTAGGTGGGGCGACCCAACAGACGGCGATGGATGTACTCAACCGCTTTGGTGACGTACAGCGAAGTCCAATACATCTTGCGGAAGGTCTCAGACTTGGCCAAACCGCGCACAAACTCACGGACAGAAATTTCGCCCGTTTCCAGCCGGTTCTCTAGCGACTTGAGCTCCTGGCCCTCGTAGACCGGACGGCCAAAGACCTGACGATAGGCCGCGCCGATGATGGTCTTGGTGGACTTCTCCGAGTATTTGACGCTAGCGGCATTGCTGCCGGTAAACGGCGTTTGCGTCAACTTGAAGACCTTGGGGCCAAGACTGCCGGGAGCTTTGGGACGAGCACCGGGGTTACTGAGTTGATTCTCAATACCGGCACCGCGACGAATCAGAATGCGGCGGGTGTCCTTGTTGAACGGTGCAGGGCTGGTGCTGGGGTCGCGCGTTTCTTTCGGGAAGATAGCGCCAAACTGAATCTCTAGGGGGTCGTTGCCAGAACCGTAAACGTGTTGGTCAGGCAGCGGCTGGTTGTAGGACGCGAAGGTGGTGACGAACTGCGGTACCTTGCGGAACGGCGCGCTGTAGTTTAAGAGGTCCTGCTGAGGGCCCCAGTTACGGCACTCCTGAGGCTCTTGACCCAGGCCACGCAGGTAGGGGACGGTCTCTTCACCGAAGTAGTCAGCGTATTCCTTAGAGTCCACCAGCGCATCTACCAGGGCAGGCAAGCCACCGTTGGACACGATGGAGAAGTATTGCTGCACTTCTTCCCGGGAGCTGGGACCCCGACCCAAAATGTGACGGAACGCCAGCTCTAGCGCCCGGCTATTGATATAGGGCTCGAAGAACTGTCTGCGATACAGCGGCGACTTCGCCAGCCGCCGGACAAATTCCTTCATGGAAATTTCGCCATTGTTGACCTTGGACTCCAGGTCACTGATGCCCAAGGAGTAGGCCCGCTGGATATCCCGCTCAAACAGCTGGCGATAGGCCGCCTTCACAACGGCCTTCTTCTCTAGGGTAGAAAGACCGGGCTTCATCGCATACTTCGGACGGCGCTCAGCGGCGTTGAAATAGCTTTGAGGCAGCTTCAGACCCTGCAAATCCTGAGACTGGCGCTGGCGCAGCTTATCAGAAGGACTGGGTGCCTTAAACTCCGACAGCATCACGTCAAAGTACTGACGGACAATGTTTTGAGCCTCTTCGTCGCCTTTGAAGTAGTTGACGCTGGCTCCACGCATGGTCTGAAGCGCCACAATCGTTGCCGGATTGGAGCAAGCGTTTTCGATCACTTCCCGCAGGCCGCGGACGTTGACTGTGATGATGTTGGGGTCCCCCGCCACGATCGCGTAGGTCAGGTAGCGCAGGAACCAGCTCATGTCGCGCAGCGACTTGGACATGTTACTGGGGCCGTAGCGACCGACATTGATGGGACGGAAGCCCGGAGGCACCTTGCCAAAGTCAGCGTTGTTATTCAACAGGGCTCGCAGACCGCCTAGTAAGCCACCGCCGCCGCCGCCACCGCTCTCGATGTAGGTTGCCGTACCCAGCCTAGCGGCCTCAGTGTCGTCTAGAATTTGCCCGCCTTGGGTCTTTTCGACCTCAGCAAAGCTGTCTTCAGCTGGCTTTTCCAGATAGGACATGGGGGAACCACCGGTAAAAATGCGGTTCGCCGCTTGGGACACAATCAGCTCGGAATAGCGGGTAATCGCCTGAGCAATTTCGATGCGCTTTGCCCCTGATTGAAAGAAGCTAGTGAGTTCGCCCAGCTCGCCGCGCTCCATGTAGCGATCTTGCTGCTCGGCTTGGGAGATTGTCGAGATTGGCAGCGTTTGGTATAGCTGCGGACGGGCTAATGAGCTTCCACCACTCGCAGTAACTGTCATGTTGGCTTAGGTCTCCCTAACAATAGATAGCTTTAAGATCGGGTCCAAACGGTTGGACCAACTTTTTAAGATCGACCCTTTGAGATCGACGGGCCAGGGCCGCTGCGCTAGGCTCCGCTAAGGTATGGGCTAGATAGCTCTACCCAACCTCGCGAATGGCTAACCGCAAAGTGAGGCTGACCAGGCTGTGTCACCAGACCTATTTCAGGTCGTTTCATCGATACGACACTTGAACTTTGCCACTTAGACTCTGGTTTGCACTTCAGGCAATTTTCGCGCCTCAGGCAATTGAAGTCTCTTCTCAGATTAAAACGATTGCGCAACGCCTTTTGCTTTTGTTAAAAACTGTTGCACAGCCCCTTGAATAGACCTGGGGTCATCATAGAAGATCAGGCTTCCGAGTCTGAGATTAGAACTAAGTTTTGTAACGTTATTTAACGCAGGTTATCCCTGATGTCTTCTGATTCCACGCCTGCTGTTGCGAAAGATGCGACCAGCGCCGCCGTCGCTAAACTGTATGACACCTATCCGTTTCCGCCAGAGCCGTTCCTGGATGAGCCGCCACCAGGATATAACTGGCGCTGGCACTGGCCGTCTGCCTACAGCTTTTGTACCGGACAACTGCCTGAGGGCAACGCGGTGCGGATTCTTGATGCGGGCTGCGGCACTGGTGTTGGCACTGAGTATCTAGTTCATCTGAACCCCGAGGCGTCCGTGGTCGGGGTGGACCTGAGTGCCGGGGCGTTGGACATTGCCCGTCAGCGCTGTCAGCGGTCGGGCGGAGCGGAACGGGTCAAGTTTCACCATCTCAGCCTGTTCGATATTGACCAGATTGAGGGCGAGTTCGATCTGATTAATTGCGTCGGCGTCCTACACCATACGCCGGACCCTATCCGCGGCATCCAGGCACTGGCGACAAAGCTCAAGCCAGGTGGCATCTTTCATATATTTGTTTACGCCGCGCTGGGCCGGTGGGAAATTTCGCTAATGCAGCAGGCGATCGCGCTGCTTCAGGGCAACCAACGAGGGGACTACCGGGATGGTGTGGCGGTAGGCCGGGCTTTGTTCGGGGCATTGCCCGAAAATAATCGCATCGTGAAGCGGGACAAGGAGCGCTGGTCTTTGGAAAACCACCAGGACGAGTGCTTTGCCGACATGTACGTGCATCCTCAGGAGGTGGATTACACCGTAGATACATTGTTTGAGCTCATTGATGCCTCTGGCTTAGATTTTGTTGGGTTCTCGAACCCAAACTACTGGTCTCTGGATCGGCTTATTGGTAAAGCGCCAGAGATCGTCGAACGGGCCAAGACCCTATCTGACCGCGAACGATATCGACTGATTGAGCTCTTGGATCCGGAACTGACCCACTATGAGTTCTTCCTCGCCCGACCGCCACTGGAGCAAACGAACTGGTCTGACGACACCGCTCTGCTAGGGGCAAAGCCCCAGCGCCATCCCTGCATGTCGGGCTGGCCGAGCCATAGCTTCTTTAACGCCGATTACCAGCTCATTGAAGTGACTGATACCGAGTATGCGCTCCTAGAAGCCTGTGACACCCAGTCACAGCATGGCGATTTCACGGTGGCGCAGCTAGTTGAATCCATCGATGCGCCCCAGCAGGAAGGACTAAATATCGTCAGAGAATTACAGCGTAGACAGCTGCTGCTGCTACAGGTGCAGTAGTCTAGCTGGGCTCCAGCAGGGCACAGGCGGAGTCCAGACGGGTTCGATAGGTATAAATACCGCCCAATTCGACAATTGACTCAGCAAAATCCATCTTAAGGACGACCCCGCGTGGTATGATCTGCTACGGTTTCAGGCTTTGCCGGTCTGAACCATGCCAATTTAACCTGACTAAATCCCCAACGCATTTCTGTGACATCGACTGAACCCGTAGAACCGGTTAGTTCCGATTTGGCTGGGTCACCTGATGAAGACGTATTAGCCGATGAATCGTCGGTCGATACCAACGGGGCCGAAGCTGATGAGGCTATCACGCCTGCCCTGCCCCCTGTTCCTGACAGCTCAATGCAGGGCTACTACAAACTTCAGCAGGATTTGCTGAAGTATACGGTCCTTGCAACTGCCGTTATCTTTGGTTTTGTCTGGGCATTTTACACCTCGCAAACCGCGCTGAATTACTTGATTGGCGCGTGCACGGGTGTGGTTTACTTAAGGATGTTGGCGAAAAACGTAGCCGAGCTAGGGCGGCAACGTAGCAAGATCGGCAGCGGCCGACTGGCCCTATTTATTGGGCTTATTGTGCTGTCTACCCAGTGGAATCAGCTTGAAATTATGCCCGTTTTCTTGGGGTTTTTGACCTATAAGGCAGCGCTGATGGGCTACACCCTGTGGTCGGCTTTGATGCCTGAAGCTCTCAACTCAGAATAGGGCGAGTTTCCCAAACCCGTAGACATCTACGAAAAAAATTAACGATTGGGGCGGAGATGTTAAATACGATTTACATTCCTTTTTTGCCGCTGGCAGAACTTGAGGTCGGCCAGCATTGGTACTGGCACCTGGGTGGACTAAAAGTTCACGGGCAGGTCTTTGTCACTTCTTGGATTGTCGCAGCCGTACTGATTTTGGTTTGCTTCCTTGCAACCCGCAAGGTAGACCGTATTCCATCAGGTCTACAGAACCTAATGGAGTATGCGCTCGAGTTCATCCGTGACCTAGCCAAGAACCAGATCGGCGAAAAGGAGTACCGTCCTTGGGTGCCCTTTGTTGGCACTTTGTTTTTGTTCATCTTCGTCTCCAACTGGGCAGGTGCGCTAGTGCCCTGGAAGCTGTTTAAGATTCCTGGTAGTGAGCTGGCCGCCCCGACGAATGACATCAATACGACCGTAGCCCTGGCGCTGCTGACCTCGCTGGCCTATTTTTACGCAGGCTTCAGCAAGCGCGGTCTGGGCTACTTTGCCAGATATATCGAGCCAACGCCAATTCTGTTGCCGATTAATATCTTGGAAGATTTCACGAAGCCCCTCTCCCTCAGCTTCCGTCTGTTCGGAAACATCCTCGCAGACGAGCTGGTGGTGGCTGTACTGGTGTTGCTAGTGCCATTGTTCGTTCCCCTGCCTGTAATGGTACTGGGTCTCTTCACGAGCGCGATTCAGGCACTGATTTTTGCAACCCTGGCTGCAGCCTACATCGGTGAAGCGATGGAAGGGCACGGTGAAGAAGAGCATGGGTAACTCTCTGGGGTCCCCGCCTAGGGCCAAAGAGACTACCCAGATAGGATTTGACACCTTGGGTCATCTCCTACTTTGCGCGGGCTCGTGTTCCGCTGTTTGAGAAGGATCAGGCCCTCGCTCGTAGCTGGGCGATTTGCTTGAGATTGTTCACATCCATTTAATTTAGAGGAAAGAAAACATGGATCCCATTATCGCTGGCGCTTCCGTACTGGCTGCTGCTTTTGCTGTTGGTCTAGCTGCAATCGGCCCTGGTATTGGCCAAGGTAACGCTGCTGGTCAAGCGGTAGAAGGTATCGCCCGTCAGCCTGAAGCAGAAGGCAAGATTCGTGGCACGCTGCTGCTCAGCTTGGCATTTATGGAAGCACTGACCATCTATGGTTTGGTTGTCGCACTCGTACTGCTGTTTGCAAACCCCTTTGCATAAGACAGGGAATAGCGGGGAGTGAGCGTTGCATAGTGGTGCTTTTGTCTTCTCAAGATTTTGTCTTCTCAAAATGTTAAAGGCAGGGCACTGCTCGCTACCTCACAATTTCGCTAGCTCAGACCGTTTAGTCCGACACGATAGTCTCGTGCTTAAAAAGACATGATTACTGGTTTAGTACTATTTGCAGTTGAGGCAGCGGCTGAGGAAGCTAGCGGCGGACTGTTTGACCTCGATGCCACGTTACCGTTGATGGCGGTTCAGTTTGTTGTTTTGGCCATCATCTTGAACGCGGTATTTTACAAGCCTTTGGGTAATGCTATCGATGAGCGCGACGGCTACGTTCGCTCTACGCGAGCTGAGGCCCAAGAGCGTCTCGCCAAAGCCGAGAAGCTGGCGGATGAATACGAGCAATCTCTGGCGGACTCCCGCCGCGAGGCTCGCAGTATTGTTGAAGCAGCGCAGACAGAGGCTCAGTCGATGGCGTCTAAGACCGTCGCCGAAGCTCAGCAAGAGGCTCAAGCCAAGCGCGAAGCTGTGCAAAAAGAGCTGGACGAGCAGAAGCAGGCTGCCCTCTCGACATTGGAGCAGCAGGTCGATTCTCTGAGTCAGCAGATTCTTGACAAGCTGTTGAGCGTTGCAGCTTAGCCATCAGTCTTGATGCTAGACCGCGTCCGGTTTGGAGCCTATGGATTAAATCGGGTTCTAAGCACGGTACAGGTCACCCCCCTGCGTGGGCGAAAGCCGGTTAGCCCCGCCACTTGAGATGGATATTGGACGGCGCAGTTAGGTAGAACGATATGAATATGCTTTGGTTAGTGGCGTCAGAAGAAGGGGGGTTTGGCCTCAACTTCGACATTCTAGAGACCAATCTAATTAACCTGGTCATTATTATCGGCGTATTAATTTACTTCGGCAGTAATTTTCTAGGTAAGACGCTGAGCGAGCGGCGATCTGAGATCGAATCAGCCATCAAGGATGCCGAAGACCGTCAACAGAAGGCTGCAACGGCCCTAGCTGAGCAGAAAAAGAATCTGAAGCAAGCAGAGGCCGACGCTCAGCAGATTCTGGCAACGGCTCGGGAAAATGCTGAGAAGGCAAGAGCCGTGATTCTGGCTCAGTCTGAGAAAGATGTCGAGCGTCTTAAGGCGTCAGCACAGCAGGATCTTGACTCCCAACAGGATCGGGTGCTGCAAGAGCTGCGCCAGCGTGTCGCAGACATGGCGATGGGCCGAGTTCAAGAGCAGCTGCCCGAACGCCTGAACGACTCTGTTCAGACCCAGCTGGTTGACAAGAGCATTGCACTGTTAGGAGGTAACTGATGAACACGGTAGTCGGAGAGGTTGCAGAACCTTACGCGCGGGCGCTGCTATCAGTTGCCCAGTCGAATAACAGCCTGGATGAGCTGAACGGTTTAGCCGGTGACTTGCTGAACCTAATGTCTGAGTCAGACGACCTGTCCAGCTTTCTGGCTAGCCCCGTGGCTGAGGATGAAGCTAAGAAAGGCGTTCTCAAGCGGGTACTTGGCGACGAGGCTGACCCAGCCTTTAAGAATTTTGTTCTCCTGCTGGTAGATCGCGGTCGAGTTTCCCTAACCGCGCCCATCTTGAGGCAGTTTCAGGCCATGGTGCGCGAGGTCAAGCAAACTGTTCTAGCCGAAGTCACTTCTGCCGTTGAGCTGACGGACGAGCAAAAAGAAACCATCCGTCAAAAAGTGCTAGGTATGACCGGTGCTCAAGCCGCTGATATTGAGACCAGCATTGACCCTGACCTGCTCGGTGGCGTCATCATCCGCGTTGGCTCCCAGGTTGTGGACGCCAGCCTGCGCGGTCAGCTTCGCCGTATTGGCATGCAGCTGGGAAGTTCCGCTACCGTTTAGCGTCCCGTGCGCCGCATCGCTCTTGGCTCGTTTTTTTGTCTTGTAGAAACCCGTAACCCAAGCAACGCCCATGGTAAGTATTAGACCCGACGAAATTAGCAGCATTATTCGTCAACAGATTGAAGAGTACGACCAAGAGGTCAAGGTATCTAACGTTGGTACCGTTCTTCAGGTTGGTGACGGTATTGCCCGTATTTATGGCCTCAAAGATGCCATGGCCAGCGAACTGCTGGAGTTTGAAGATGGCACGGTCGGCATTGCCCTAAACCTGGAAGAAGACAACGTTGGCGCGGTACTGATGGGTACGGGCCGAAACATTCAAGAAGGCAGCTCGGTGAAGTCCACCGGCAAGATTGCCTCCGTTCCAGTGGGCGATGCCATGCTGGGCCGCGTGGTCGATTCCCTGGCTCGTCCGATTGACGGCAAAGGCGACATTGCCACCAGCGAAAGTCGTCTGATTGAGTCTCCGGCACCGGGCATCATTGAGCGAAAGTCTGTATATGAACCGCTACAAACTGGCATTACGGCCATTGACGCGATGATTCCCGTCGGTCGAGGCCAGCGCGAGCTGATCATTGGCGACCGTCAGACGGGTAAAACCGCGATCGCAATCGATACAATCCTCAACCAGGCTGACCAGGACGTGGTTTGCGTCTACGTGGCTGTCGGTCAAAAAGCCTCTTCTGTGGCTCAGGTGATCGGCGTTCTTGAAGAGCGTGGTGCCATGGACTACACCGTGGTTGTGGCCGCTAACGCCAACGACCCCGCGCCGGTACAGTACCTGGCGCCCTACACGGGTGCCGCCATTGCTGAGTACTTCATGTACAAAGGTAAGGCCACGCTGGTGATCTACGATGACCTCTCTAAGCAGGCTCAGGCTTACCGTCAAATGTCTCTGCTGCTGCGTCGTCCGCCCGGTCGTGAAGCCTACCCCGGCGACGTGTTCTATATTCACTCTCGTCTGCTGGAGCGGGCGGCCAAGCTCAGCGAAGCACTGGGCGAAGGCAGCATGACCGCCCTACCGATTATCGAAACCCAGGCGGGTGACGTATCGGCTTACATTCCCACCAACGTTATCTCCATTACCGACGGTCAAATCTTCCTGTCGTCTGACCTGTTCAACTCGGGTCTGCGTCCGGCCATTAACGCGGGTATTTCGGTATCCCGTGTGGGCGGTGCGGCACAAACCAAAGTGATGAAAAAGGTGGCTGGTAAGCTGAAGCTGGAGCTGGCTCAGTTTGACGAGCTGCAAGCCTTCTCGCAGTTTGCCTCTGACCTAGACGAAGCGACTCAAAAGCAGCTGGCCCGTGGTCAGCGTCTACGTGAGCTGCTGAAGCAGGCCCAATATTCTCCTCGGAGCCTGACCGAGCAGGTAACGCTGGTCTACGGCGGCATCAACGGCCTTTTCGACGATGTTCCCGCCGACCAGGTTGCACCGCTAGCTAAGGAGATCTGCGACTACATCGGTACTAGCAAGCCCAAGCTAGTCGAAGCCGTGAACGGCAAGAAGCTCACCGATGAAGTGGAATCTCTGATCAAAGAGACCATTTCTGAGTGTAAGCAGGCGTTTAGCGCAGCCTAGTTGGTCGCCACTAATGGAGGAGGGGCGGTGCGCCGCCCCTGAAAGATATGCCTAATCTAAAAGCGGTTCGCGATCGCATTAAGTCGGTCAAGAACACTCGCAAAATTACAGAGGCCATGCGTCTGGTGGCAGCTGCTAAGGTGCGCCGCGCCCAAGCTCAGGTCACGGCTACTCGCCCCTTTGCCGACAAGCTGGCCCAGGTCTTCTACGGTCTGCAAACGCGATTAAAGTTTGAGGATGTCAACCTGCCGCTGCTCCAGCAGCGTGAGGTGAAGAACGTTGCCCTGATGGTGATTTCGGGCGATCGCGGTCTTTGTGGGGGATACAACACCAACGTTATCCGTCGTGCCGAAAATCGAGCCAAGGAGCTAGATAAAGAAGGCGTTGGCTACACCTACGTGCTGGTTGGTCGCAAGTCTGTCCAGTACTTTGACCGTCGTAAACAGCCCATCAGCGCTCGATACACCGGCTTAGACCAAATCCCCACTGCTGACGAAGCGGGTATGGTTGCTGACGAGCTGCTGTCCCTGTTCCTGTCGGAAGAGGTGGACCGGGTTGAGTTGGTCTATACCAAGTTTGTCTCGCTGGTCAGCTCTCGTCCTGTTGTACAGACGCTGCTGCCGCTAGACCCCCAAGGTCTAGAAGCTGCAGATGACGAAGTCTTTCGCCTCACCACCCGCGAAGGCCAGTTCCAAGTAGAGCGCGAAAAGGTAGGCAGTAGCGCGCCCAAAGCGCTGCCCCAGGACATGATCTTTGAGCAAGATCCGGTTCAGATTCTTGATGCACTGCTGCCGCTGTACTTGAACAACCAGGTACTGCGGGCATTGCAAGAGTCGGCTGCTAGCGAGCTGGCCGCTCGAATGACGGCAATGAACAACGCTAGCGACAATGCCAAGGAACTGACTAAGTCTTTGACGCTGGTTTACAACAAAGCCCGTCAGGCCGCGATTACCCAAGAGATCCTTGAGGTGGTCGGTGGTGCTGAGGCTCTGGGTTAAGCCTGAGATTGAACTGTTAATCCGTTCATGGAGCCGCTGCTGATTCAGTAGCGGCTTCTGCTTTTGTGATCACGACTTTTATAGCAGTCGAAGGGTTGGTAGACCCATTCGGCTGCGTCGAGGGGCTCCTGCGTCAAGGACTTCAGTGCCAGGAACTGTCCTTAGCAACTCGACGAACGCAATATGCCGAATTGATCAGGCTTCGTGCCTAACTGGCGACTCTGGAGATGTTGTAGAGTGTGCCGCAGTTGGTACGGTCCTTAACGGCATGTGTAGAGACTGTCACCGTATTGAATGTCAGTTGTGAGTCCTTCAACGCCTGTCTAAAATCATCTGCATAGGGACGGTCGGGGTCTACGAGCCAACATTCGCCGTTTTGAGTTAGGCATTGAGCAATCAGCTGTACGACAGGCTTAACGTGTCGTGCCTCGTACATGACATCTGCGGCAAGAATCAATGGAAACTGGAGCCCTTTGGGCGGATATCGCCAGTCCATCTGTAGTGTCTCGAACTCAGTGAAGCCATTTTGCCGAGCGTTGTGAGCGGCAAACTCTAGGGCTGCTGCATCGTAGTCGCTGAAGGTAACATGGCAGCCCCGCAATAGTGCCACCAGCCCTGATAAACCCAAACCACAGCCAATCTCTAGGACCCTCTCCGGCAAAGGGGATGTAGCTAAGAGTGCCTCTCCAAGCATCTGAGCAGAGGGCCAGAGGTCAGCCCAATAGGGCAGGTACTCGTCCGAGTCAAATGCGGCGTGAGTCGCTGGATGATCCAGCAGTGGGTCGATATCCACCGGCAGCGTCAGCACAAATGTCTGACTGTCCTGATCTGACGCGCTCGTTAACGTAATCTGACGCTGAATGACATCGGCTAGTAGTTCGGGCGGAGTTGTGTGAAAAAATGGCTGGGTCATCGGTGAAGCAGATGTTCGCAGAGATAGACCGTTTGATTGGCCAGCTCAACCCACTGCCCAGGGCAACAACTACAGCGATTTTCCTCTATGTGCTGTGTAGCGCGATTGGGTTAGGACTGTCGGCGTCCGGCATCGTCAAAATTCTAAAGCCCGATGCCGACGCCTATCAATATTGGGACACGATTCACTACGTCCGTTTGGGGTTTGACTACAGCTGCCAGTCGTTTTACCCGCTGTGGCCGCAGGTGATTCAGTCGTTCGCTAACGGTCAGGTCAACCAGGGCTTGCAGGTTGCATTTGCCCTAAGCACAGGTCTGTTCCTAGTATCGCTACCGCTGACCTACTGGGTATTTCGACAACTGATCTCAAAATCTGGGCTGGCCGTGACAGCGTTTCTGCTTTATGTGCTGAATCCTAACTCGGTGTTTCACAGTAACGGCTACACCGAAGGTGGGTTTTCGATGCTAGCCGTATTGGTCCTGGTAGCGTTGAGATTCCCTCGCGCCCCATCTTTAAACGGACTCTTGCTGGGGTCAACACTGCTGATGTCACTGATGCGTCCTAGTCTGTTTCAGCTAACCGGAGCAGCCGTTGGTGCCTGGATTTGTGTCGCGCTTGCAGGCAGGGCGTTGTCTCAGTCGGCAGTATTGCAGCAAAGGCCACCACACCCCAATCTCAAGCAATGGGGCTGGTTAACGGGGTTAATTAGCGTTGGCGCGATCATCGGCTACTCGGTCTATGGGGTCTACTGTTTGCATACCACGGGCAATTTTCTAGGACCGTTCCAAGCGCAGGCAGAGTGGGGCCGCAAGCTGGGTCTCAGACCGATGTTTTTGCTGTTGCCCCGGTCATTGCTCAATGACCTACATGGGCTGTACTTTCCGTTTATTTTGGCAGGCCTGGTGCTATGTCTCGCTTACGTTCGCCTCCGCAAGATACCCCTGCGCGTCTACATTCCCCGTCATCCGCTGAGCTGGATCACGCTGTTTTATCCGCCCTTCGCCGGGGTCGTCTATGGGCTTCGCTTTGGGTGGCTGGTACGAACTGGATCATCAGCGCTAAGGCAATACCGCTTTCCCGCTGCTCTCGATGCACTCCTGACCAGCTATCCCTTCTGGTTTTGCCTATTAATGTGTATGGCCAATGCCACTATTGGCTTTCTAGCCGCCTCGGATTCGCTCTATAGTTTGGCCCGCTTTGTCTTCGCACCACCGTTTTTCTTCATCGCGCTGGGCATGATAGCCGACGTACTAGACAGTCCCACAACGCGCCGTTTTCTGACGGGATGCCTGCTACTGTCTGGACTGGGGCTAATCCACCAGTGGTATAGCTGGGGGAACGGTGGCTGGGTGGGCTAGCGTTTTTTGGCTTTCCAAGTACCGCCGTAGACATAGTGGGGATTGCCCTGACTGGCCTGAGGCCAGCAGCCATCGCAGACAAACTGCCATTGGTCGGTCGAGTCGAGCTTTACCCGATAGAGCACAGGTGCAGTCTGAGCACAGCGATCGCAGCATTTCTGACGCTGCCGTTGCTTGGTCACAGCAGAGTCATGTCCACCATCAGATTGCAGAGGCTATGAAGACGGCTCAGAGACCTGGGCCTCATCTTCGCTGTCGGCTTTGGGGGCGTCATCTTCTGACGCATTGGCATCCTCAGTCTTACCGGCTGCCCGCTCTTCTCGCTTTTTCCGGTCAGCTGCCACAATGTCCTTCATCACTTCCTGAGCCTGGGCCAGCTTGTCCAGGTTGCTGCGATACAGCTCTAGATCTTTTTCTACTTTGTCGCCCGATAGACCCAGCGGTTCAGACAAGGCATTCATGAGCTCGATGCGCTTGTCCTTATCGTCAAGTAGGACTGCGTCAATAGACTCCACCAGCGTGTAGAGGCCCACAGCAACCAGGCGACTGTATTTATAGTTCTCATCGTTGGCAATGGCGCCAAGCGTACCGGACAGCGCATCGTCTCCGCCAGACTTCGCCGCCTCAAACCGCTGCTTCAAGTCCTCGATTGAAAGCCCCGAGACCGATTGCGTCAGGACTTCAGCGTCTTGCCTAAACTGCTCTGGGCTGCTGTCGACGGCCTGTACCATGGCAGAGAAGATGGCCGGTACATCACCTTCAGGCAAATAACCAGTCATAAACCGGTCATAGGTCGTCACTACCCCGAGGGCATACAGCGCGTTGTACTTAAAGTGCTGATTGACCGACAGCAGATGCATCTCGACCATCAATTCTTCGACCACTCGTCGATAGATAGAGTTGATGGGCCGCTGATACTGGGAGTAAAAGGCGCGCTTGGTGTCGGACAGGGTACGAACAGTATTCACAGGCAAGGCCAGAACGGAGGGGTCAACGGCGTGGATTTACGAGAGCGCCTGCTCATAACAACGATAAGCGTTTGGCGACTACTATATAAAAATATGTAAACTCCACAGATCTTTATTCTCTATCGGCTGGGCCGCTTTGCCAAGGGAATCGGCCCATAGACCTGAATTTAATTTCTGAACTTACCGTCAAATTGTGGAGTGCTGTGCGGCTAATGCCCCAATCTTCCGACGCTGATCTAGACAGGATTTATCGCTTAGGCCAACTAATGGCGGGCGAGTTCAACAATCTGAGTCAGGCCCAAGCTGAGCCCACTTGGTATGTCCCACTGACGGTTTGGCAGCGCCCTGTCCCCCTATTTAAGGAAAGCGTCACACTATTTATAGAACAGGCCAACCTGACGGTAAATCAGGCTCCCTACCGTCAGCGAGTGCTGCGGCTGATGCCAGACCGGCCTGGCCAATTGAAGGGGCAGTATTATGCGCTGAAGGCTCCTAACCAGTATCAGGGGGGTGGACAAGCGCCCGAGCGACTGGGAGCGCTCACCCCTGAGGACCTGGACAAACTCGACAACTGCTGGGTACAGATTTGTTCAGCGACGGATTCCCAAGCAACGTTTGAAGCTCGCCCTACCGAACGCTGCACTTTTACCTATCGGACGCAGACAATCTGCATTGAACTCGGGTTTGACATTCAGCAAGGGTCGAATAGCGTCACACTGATGAGCTACGAGAAAGGTATCGACCAGCAAACGGGTCGCGCTACTTGGGGCGCACTGATGGGGCCGTTTCGCCTAGTCAAGCAGCAGGGGTTTGCGCTACCTGAAACAATGACCTAACCCAGGTGAATGCCCCCAAGTGACTTAACCCAATCGTAGCTTAGCTAGCGACGCGCTCGAACGACCCTGCTAGGGCCTCTGTCTCGGTGTCATAAATTTCAAAGACAGAATCCATCATGGTTACCTCAAAGACGAGTTTGGCCTCTGGGTGCACATTACAAATTCTGAAACTTCCTTTAACCTTGTCAGCATCTCGCATCCCTGCAACCAGTGAAGTCAGGCCCGAGCTGTCAATAAAGTTGACCTGACTCAGGTTCACCACAACATGGGGCGTTGTCCCTGAGATGCATTCCTGTAGCTTCAGTCGAAACTGCCATGCCGTTGTGATGTCAAGACGCCCAGTTGGCGTTAGAACAACCACATCGGTCCCCTCTGGGGTCTGAAAGGTCCTCTGCTCCATGTTGTCAATCGGTGCTTGCTAAAAGACTTACAGCATAAAGTCGTAACAGACTGTTTCTCACTGGTAAAAGGGTGCTTATAGTGTCCCCTACCAGTGAGAAAACAAAACTGTGTTACAGCGTCCTAATCAGAACCGCTGTACCTAACTTCGCTTGATCATCAGTTTGCCCGTATCTCAAATAAACAAACAAACCGTCATCAGTTCTGTTCGATCATTTTCTGTAGACAGCACAGCTTTCAGTATTCTCCGAAGACGCGTTTTCTCCTCACTTAAAGCGAGTCTCAGTAATTCTCCGGATGGATATTGATATCCCTTACTCAGCTTGATAAGTGGACATAGAAGATGATTTCTTTCAAGAAATTTAAGCCTAAACTTGTGTATTCACACTGATTTTGTTCTGTGACCGAATTGTTAAATTAAGCTTGATTGATATGTCATCGACTCAGGCTTGGAAGTTGTATACATTTCTACACTAATGACGCTTATGAAATCTTCTATTCGCACTAACTTTAGTATTATTTTCGATTTTGTTTTACCCCTAAATTAGAGATATGGATCTATCGAATAGAAACCTGCAAAAGTCCCAAAATACAAAGCTTCTGTGAATCAGGGATAATCTTTTCCCAAATCTGGCATTGAATGATGTCAGCGAAATCACTGAATAACTAAAACGTCTGCTAATTCAGTCTGGTTGAAATCACTAAAGCAGTTTTTATGGCTATCACATAAAGTTTCTTCCTCAGCTCAACTAGAACAGCAGCATTTTTCCAGGTGTTCTAATCAAATGACGGGTCTTACTAGACATTTGGAAAAAGGCCTTTATTGCTGTTTTGAAAACTTGAGTTGTTCTGCTTTCTGGAATTAATTTTGAATGGTTACTTGTTCTTTGTCTTTCAGCCTGCCGCTTAAGGTTCTGACAACTGCGCCACTGACCCATTCTGTCAGTGTCCTGCTGGACGCACTAACCGGTAGAGGCTATCGGGTGGAGCATTTACGCTGGGCTGCCTCGTCTCAGCGTGGCGTTGCCAGTTCTGCAGGTGCCAGTTCTGGGGGCACTAGGTCTGGGGGCACTAGGTCTGGGGGCACTAGGTCTGGGGGCACTAGGTCTGAAGGTACTGATGCTGAAGGCACTGGTGCTGACATTGCCAGTCTTGAAGCTAGCCAGCCGGATCTATTGCTGATTGATCTCCAAACGACGGGGAGTCATGGATACGAGTTGTGTCGTCAGGTCCGGCAACGCCCAGCGCTACAGGACGTTGCTGTCTTTATTATCGGTAATGCACCTTCCAGAGTGCAGTCGATTTTGGCCCTGCGGAGTGGCGCAAATGACTATCTAAGTGAGCCCCTACAGATTGAAGAGTGCCTGCTTCGCCTAGAGCAGCAGTTACAGGCTAGTCAGTGTGTTCGGGCCTTGCGATCGCAAAATGCAGGCATGGCCTATCAGCTTCAGCATCAGACCCGCCAGCTCCAGCACTACGCCTCTTTACAAACTGCTCTAGCCCAAAAGAATCGCCAGCTCGAGCAGCTGGCTTACCTGGACGGTCTCACGGGCGTCGCCAACCGCCTTAGCTTTATGCAAAAGCTGGATGAAATGTGGGCCATGATGGGACGGACCCAACAGCCGCTGAGCCTGATTCTGTGCGATGTAGACCACTTCAAGGGCTATAACGACACCTACGGTCATGTTGAGGGAGACCGCTGCCTACAGATGATTGGCGAAGTCCTAACTAGCGTGGCTCGCCGCCGATCGGATTGGGTGGCCCGCTATGGCGGGGAGGAGTTTGTCGTGTTGCTCCCGGCAACGGACGCCGATGGCGCTAAACAGGTGGCCCAGCAGATTCAGCAGCAGCTGGCCCAACGTCGATGCCCTCATAGTGCCAACACAGCCAGCCCTTACGTCAGTATGAGCATTGGCGTCAGTAGCCTGTACCCCCGGTCAACCCTCTCAACCGACGTGCTGATTCGGCTGGCCGACGAGGCGCTGTACGCGGCTAAGCTACAGGGGCGGAATCGAGTTTTGACGGCGAATTCGGCCTACTTGCAACAGCCGGAGACCTTACCCCACCCGCAGGCTGAACCACAACCTATCGACGTATCGTCCGAATCGGCTGGTGCGGCAATGGTGATGCACCCCACCCATGCCCATCACGCCCCAACGCTGGATAACGACGTGCTGCGGGTCGGTTCTTAAGACAGGCAACCCGGCTACGGTGGATCTGGGGCTGAAATGTTCAGACATCTATCGAACGCCTCTTCTCTGGAGCCCAATCGCCCACTAGACTAGAGGCAATTGCAGGCGACTCAGGCCAGGATGCACCGAATTGACGAATACCGACTCCAACGCCACCGCAAATCGGTCGCAGACAATTTCTCGCAAAGAGCTGCGGGAGCTGGTGCGATCGCAGCTTCAGGCACTGCTCGAACAGCAAAATCTCCAGGGCGCTAAAGCCCTACTGGTCCCGGTTCAGCCTGCTGACATTGCAGAAGCCATTGAAGGGCTACCGGAGGCAATGCAGGCCCTGGCCTTTCGGCTACTATCGAAGGCCGAGGCGATTGAGGTTTACGAAAACCTCGACTCCAGCGTGCAGCAGTCACTAATCGAAGACTTTAAGCGCCAAGACGTCATCGACATCGTCGATAAGATGTCGCCCGACGACCGGGCCAGACTATTTGACGAACTACCCGCCAAGGTCGTCCGGCGTCTGCTTCAGCAGCTGAGTGCTCAAGAGCGGGAGAGCACGGCCTTGCTGCTGGGCTATGAGGCGGGCACCGCCGGTCGGGTGATGACGCCCGAATACATTTCAGTCAAAGAAGATTGGACAATCGCTCGTACGCTCGAAAGCATTCGCCGTCTCGCCAACGTCAGCGAAACGGTGTACTACCTGTTTGTCACCGACAGCGCTCGACGACTCACGGGCATTTTGTCGCTGCGGACGCTAGTCGTGGGTCAGCCGGACGAAACCATTGGGGCACTGATGACCCGTGAGGTCGTTTCGGTTAAAACCGACGACGACCAGGAAGAGGTGGCGAGGCTGATTCAGCGCTACGACTTTCTAGCTGTGCCCGTGGTCGATACCGAAGACCGGCTGGTCGGCATCATTACCGTCGATGACGTGATCGACATTCTGGAAGAGGAAACTACCAAAGATATCTATGCTCTGGGCGGCGTGCAGTCGGGCGGCGACAACTACTTTCAGACCAACCTGCTAACGGTGGCCCGTAAGCGAGTCGTGTGGCTCTCGGTACTGCTGCTAACCAATACGGTAACCACAGCGGTAATCCGCAGCCAGGAAGACATCATTCAGCAGGTGGCGGTACTGGCGGCGTTCATTCCCCTGCTGATTGGCACGGGCGGCAATGTGGGGGCGCAGTCGTCGACGGTGGTGATTCGTGGCCTAAATACGGACGAACTGCCGATTCGCAATGCCTTTAAGGTGATCCAACGAGAAGCGATCGCAGGTGCCTTCCTCGGCCTGATGCTGGGCGTCGCCGTGACCCTATGGGCGTTTGTCCTGCAAGGGGACTGGGGGGTGTCTGTAATTGTCGGGATCAGCCTGTGGGGCATCTCCATCCTGGCCTCTAGTGCCGGTGCGGCGCTGCCATTCCTGTTTCAGCGGGTAGGCTTTGACCCCGCGCTGATGTCTGCGCCGTTTATTACAACGGTTGTCGATGTGTTTGGAGTACTGATTTATCTGAATCTGGCACGGCATGTGTTGGGGCTGTAGGGGTTTCGCCTGCGTGACTGATCCCAGACAGCTCTAACCCAAGGGTCAAATTGTTAACCTGAATACTTAAATAATCTAAGATAGGGGGACGGACTCTGTAGCTTGGACAGACTTGACTCTCCGACCAGACTCTATCGTCTTGGGATGCCTCGCGTGCTGAAAAACGTCAAACAAGATCTCAAAAACGACCTGATTGCAGGGCTGCTGGTGGTGATCCCGCTGGCAACGACGATTTGGTTGACGTTCACCGTCGCCGCCTGGGTAATTCGCTTTTTGACGCGCTTCCCCAAGCAGCTGAACCCCTTTACCGGCTTTCATCCGGTGCTGGTGGTCTTGCTAAACCTCACCATTGGCTTTGCCGTACCGCTGCTAGCCATTCTGCTCATTGGTCTGATGGCCCGGAATATTGCTGGGCGCTGGCTGCTGGATTTTGGCGAAAAGATTTTACAGTCCATTCCCTTAGCCGGGGCGGTCTACAAGACGCTCCAGCAGCTGCTGCAAACCCTGCTGCAAGATCAAAAAAGCCGGTTTCGCCGGGTGGTGATGGTGGAGTACCCCCGCCAAGGGCTTTGGGCTGTGGCGTTTGTGACCAGTCAGGTGATCCAACCCCAGATGCCGCCCGATGGTGTCAGCGGCAACGGCATGCTGAGCGTGTTTATTCCGACCACACCAAACCCTACTAGCGGCTGGTATGCGGTTGTCTCTGAGCGGGACGTGGTGAACCTGTCCATTTCCATTGAAGAAGCCTTTCGGGTACTGCTGTCAGGCGGCATCGTTGGCCCCAACCTGGCTGAGGCCATTGCCAACCGCCACGTTCCCGGCACGCTCGAACCCGCTAGTGTGGCAGTAGCAGACGCGGTTGAGGCAGTACCTGAGCTACCGAGGGAAGCAACCATAACCGACACGCTCCTTTCTGATCCTGGCCTTTCTGATACTGACCGCCCCGATCCTGGCCGCACTGACAGTCCTACAATTCGGTCCTCTCCCACCGAGGCGATGACCTAGCCCCTATGCAGTCACGTCGCGTTGCACGAGAACTGGCCCTGATGGGAATGAGCCAGCTGTCGGACACTGCCCCGGTGGGCGGTGCCCAGGCTGCGAATATTGAGCAGCCCTTGAAGGGTGCGATCGCAACCGTCACCACCGAAGTCAAAGAAGCCCTAGAAGCCTCCTCGGCAGACCTGACCCGCGCCGAGCGCAACCTGCTCACCAGTGAGACCCGCACCGACGAACCCGACGCCCCGCGTCAGCAGGTGCAGGCCGTGGTCGACCGGGTCCGTACCGCCATCAAGCGACTGGCCTATACCGAAGAGTCGCCCGATAGCGGCGTCCCAACCCTGATTGCTGAAGCCAAGGGCCTGCTAGAAGGGGCCGCAACCGAGCTGACGGACTGCGACAATCGACTGCCCTACCGTCCAGCTGACCAGGCCACTAACTCTCCCACCCGCGATGCCGTTGCGCTGGTGCAGGCGGCAATCAACCGTCTGGGGCCTGCCGTAGAGCTCTACCAGCTGGTGCCTGTGACAAAGCAGGCCGAAACGCTGGCGTATGCCGGGCAGATCCTCCAATACCTGACCCAGCATCAAGCGGATCTGGACACGACACTGGACGATTCGATGGAGGGCTGGAAGCTGAAGCGGCTAGCCCGCGTTGACCGAGACATTCTCCGCATTGCCCTGACAGAAATTCTGTACCTGAAGCTAGACAAGCGCATCGCCATTGACGAGGCAGTAGAAATTGCCAAACGCTACAGCGACGACGATGGCTATCGGTTCATCAACGGCGTGATGCGTCGCGTCACCGACCGGCTGCAACATCAGGACGCTAATCTGCCCAAGGACGACGCTTCCGAAGAGATATCTCCAGAAGAGCCCACCGCTCCAACGGCTTAGGCGGATGAAATCGCAGGGGCATAGAATAGACCCCTACACAACCGTTTACACTAATAGCCGATACGTTTCACCTCAACCCATTCGGCTATGCCTGCGTTTAACTGGTTCCGTCGCAACTTCAACAAGTCTGAGGAGAGCGCCTCTGGTGAGCAGGCGGCTGAAAATCAGGCTAGTGAAGCGGCAGAGTCCCAAACGGACGAAACAGCCTCTGATACTGGCAGCAGCGGAGAGCTGAGCGCTGCCGACCGCCTAGCTTTTGCCAAAGCGGCCTACCAAAATATGCAGAAGCAAAAGGCCGCTGCTGCTCAAGCATCTGTAGAAGAGGAGCCGCCCGAGGAAAAGCCGCCCGAGGACACCCCCCCAGAAGAAAAACTGGAAGAACCAGCAGAAGCCTCAGCGGATGCCCCCACTGAAGATACCGAGCCAGAGGCCGAGCTAGCGGCACCCACTGCTGACGCGTCAGCAGCGCCGACCGAAACTCAGGACGCCGCTCAGGAGCAGACTGAAACCGATGAGCCCACTGCTGACATCAACACTGCTGCAACGGTTGCTCCCCCCCCCGCAGCCGAAACACCCGCCGCTGAGACGGTAGAGACGCCCCCGCAGGATACAATCTCACCCGTCGCCGCTGAGGAGAGCGAAACACCCGCCGCGAGCGAAGCTTCTGAGGCTGTAGAAGACCCAGCAGAAACACCAGTAGACGTCGCCCAGACGGAGAGCGGACCAGAGGAACCCAACGCGCCTACTTCAACCGAGGCCCCAGCAGCCGAAGCCCCAGCAGCCGAAGCCCCAGCAGAGGCGGCCCCAATAGAGGAAACCCCAGCGGAACCTGTCGAGGCGGATACCGAGCAGCCCGCAGCAGTGCCATTTTGGGCACAGGCACAGGCAGAGCGGGAAGCGCGGCTGGAGCGATTGAAGGAAACCGCGATCGCAGAGCCGGAACCGGAGCCCGAACCCGAGCCCGAAGAACCTGAACTTGTCCTGCCCGACATCGACTTTGACGAAGCCTTTGTTTGGTCTACGGAAGTTTTGGCGGCCCAGGGTCGTCGCCCCGACCAGATTTCCGCCGAAGAAATCACCTGTCTAAACCGCCTACGCCAGGGCTTAGGCAAAACCCGCCTCA
>CAWUKV010000008.1:0-53814 GCA_963923025.1 uncultured bacterium | reverse complement strand
ATACGTTGTGTGTTTGGTCTTCCAGGTTGTGGAAGCCTAGGCAATCTTGGGTTTTGGCTGGGCCTTCTGTCGGGTTGCCAATGCGTCCTTTAATAGACGAACTATAGAGACGGCCAGAGACGAGAATCGCTGAGATCGCACGTATGCCAAAATAGCCAGAGCCAGTCGAGCTAAAGTGCGCATCTGCAATCCGCTGAAGCCGCTTAAACATTCCCAAACCATTCAGCACTGAAAGCTGTACTGCCGGGTCGTTAGCTGCATAGCGACCCATGCCTAGCCAGGAGGAAAGACAGTTGGATGCGATCGCAGATATCTCTGATCTGGCAGATTGCCTTGTGTTGGTGGTTATAGCAGCGTTGATATCCATAATTCTTGAAGGATTAAACCTCTGAGAAATGCGTTGGGAATGAGAAAACTAATTCGACCGGATTAGTTCCTGATTATGAGCATTGGCAACAAGCTACTTCCTTTGGAAGATTTGGCCTGTCCGACAACGTTATTCACATGCTACAGATGTAGTATGGAATTGTCCAGCTTTTTTGGACTTTTTTTGTAAAGCGCTTAGAAACCGACCTTGAGACAGATCATGGCCCTAAAAACCCAGTCCCCAACTACCGAAATGCAAGTCACCAGCATCCGCTTTGAG
Organism: uncultured bacterium; assembly: GCA_963923025.1. Taxonomy (GTDB): domain Bacteria; phylum Cyanobacteriota; class Cyanobacteriia; order Phormidesmidales; family Phormidesmidaceae; genus CAWUKV01. The sequence goes on along the minus strand of CAWUKV010000008.1, from coordinate 53,168 downwards.
CGAGAACTGATCGACAAGCTCAAGGAACTCGCTGGCAACCAGGGCTACCAGGCACTTGTGCGCGATGTGCTTTGGGACTATGTACGTCAACATTTGGACGATCCAGAATTCCGGATAGACCGTCAGCAAATTCGCACGATTATGTCTGCTGAGGCCCAACGCCAAGAACGATGCGCATTGACGGGTAATATTATTCAGCCCCACGAAGAGATGTGGATGGCGTTTACTGTTGATCAACAATTATTGCCTGTGAGTGAAGCCGGTATTGCGCTGTTAGACCAGTAAGTAGCGGTTTCGCAACTGTAAAAGAGCGGTTACCGTTTACCGGCAAGAGGAAAGCGAGCTGCTAAGCATTTGACCGTAAGTAAATCAAATCGTGTGACATGCTATCGAATAATTAAGGCTAGCTATTCACCGTTGACTGACTCCCTCAGATGGGTTGCACGTGCCTGGGCGCAATGTGGTCAGTGGTTTAGCGTGAGCACATCAGCGTGTAGCAGCTTTAGCGATGACCATAGCTAGTGCCACGCGGGTAGGGTTCCCAGTACGCCGGTCCACTTGGTATAAAAGCTTACGTGTTACAGCTTTGCCGTAAGGCCGCTGATGGCTATTCTGGCTGGGAAGGAATCTTATGAAGAAAGGGTAAAGCAGCCTGGTCTGGGTAGAATCAGACGAAGAATAGGAAGGCTGAGGCCTGGGGTTGAGTAACTTAAACGATTCCTGCACAAGTAGGCAGGGTGACTATCCAAGCTTAGTGTGACTATCCAGGCTTAGTGAAAGGGGGTCAGTGCTACAGCAAAGATGCCAAGAAGATTGCTGAAATTATCGTTTCTTTGTTGAGATGCAACCTATATTATTTTTCTAGTCTTAACTTTTCGATGTCTATCTATACAAAGTACATTATGAACTGTATCTAGAGCAGCTGAGCTGAATCTGATGGCGGTGGTGGCTCGTTCTATATTTTATGGAAGCTTGTCACTGGTCTTTGCGGTGGGATGCTGAGTCAGTTCTACTGACTGGGTGACCTAGTTCGCTGGATTCGGGAGTCTTTCTAGTTCACGAAATGGCGTGTGGTATCAGGTCGTTTACCTATTATTTCCTACCCTATGGCAGCTATTTTACAAATCGGGCAGGTTCAGCTGGACCCTGGCAGTCTACTAGGCAAGCTTGAACAGCATGATCTGCTACCGCGATTAATACAGGCTGTGATTGTGGATGAAGCGATCTCAGTCGTTGACTGTAGCCCAGAGCAAGCCTGTCAGCAGTACTACGCAGACCGGCAATTGCTAACGCCAGAGCAGCAGACGGCCTGGCGTGAACAACAGGGACTCAGTGCTGAAAAGGTGCAGCAGGTGGCCCTCAAAGAGGTCAAACTGGCCCGCTTTAAGGAGCAGACCTGGGGTGGACAGGTTGAATCGCACTTTCTACAGCGTAAGACCCAGCTTGATCGGGTACTGTATTCGCTAATTCGCACCAAAGACGCGAGCTTGGCCCAGGAGCTTTATTTCCGCCTGAAGGATGATGAGGTGTCTTTTGCTGAGTTAGCCAAAACCTATTCAGCAGGGCAAGAAGCCCAGACTGGCGGACTGATTGGTCCTGTGGAGCTGAGCGTGCCTCATCCGACACTCGGTCGGCTTTTATCTGTGAGCCAGCCAGGGCAGCTTTGGGCTCCTACCCCAATTGGTGAGTGGTACGTCATTGCTCGGTTAGAAAAATTCTTGCCGATTCAGTTTGATAAGGCGACTCGGTCTCGCATGCTGGATGAATTGTACAAAGGATGGCTCCAGCAGCAGCTTCAGCAAACCGAAGTGCGGCTTTTAAACGAAACGCTCGATTCGATGCCAGTGGCTTGACGGTAAGCGCCAATCTGGCCTGCACGAGGCAATATTCATAGACCTATGACTTATACCCAAGCATCGCTCGATCAGTTCTTAGAGACGGTTTGGCCCTTCGATCGGTTATCGCCTACGGCCCTACAGTCGCTAGCTATTAAATGTCAGCAGCTTCGCTACCGCATTGGTCAGCCCATCCTCAGGCGGGAATCGCTCCCCCATCAGGTGGTGGTGATCATGGAGGGGCAGGCCCGCTTGTTGGGTTACGACCCTTACACCCAAAATCCCATGACGCTGGCGCGGCTGTCTGCGGGTGACACGCTGGGCATTGCTGGACTGGTGCGGCGACGGGCCTGCGAAAGCGCGATCGCGTCTTCAGAGGTTGTCGCTTTAACGATTCCGGCAACCGAGTTTCAAAAACTGATTGAGACGCAGGTCGCTTTTGCTAAGGGGGTGAATGGCTGCTGTTACCTGGCTGAACTGTTTGAACTGCTGAGCGGCTATTACAAAGGGCAGGCCGAAACTGTCAAAGATCTACCCAGTCGGGTGCAGGAGCTGGTTTCCACAGGCATCGTTACGCAGAAAATAGCCTTTGGTCGCTTAGATGCAAATAAGCTTGACCCCCAAAGAACCTGGTTTGTCAGCCAGGGTAAGGTTTCTGAATTTGGGGTTGGACAAATCCTGAACCTAACCGGAGATCGACTACAGGTACTGACCTCAAACGGTGCTCGCTTAGTTGGTCTACCGACCCAAGCGCTTTCTGAATCCCGAGTGGTCGTTCCTGAGGTGGTGTCTGCTGTGGGCTCCGCAGAAAGCGCTACTCCTAACTACAACAGCATCCCCTATGCAGGAGATGTTCCTGCGGCCCCTAGCTTCGTCGAGGAAGATACTGACGGTTCAAACCGAAACTACCCGCTGGTGCGAGGACGGGGCGAACTTGATGCTGTGGTGAGCTGTTTTGAAATGATCGCTCAGCATCTGAACATGCCCTTCAAGCGGGATGTCGTACGACGAATTTTGTCAAACCAGCACGACCGGTTAGGGCAGCTTTCTCTTTCGTCCTGTGGCGCTGTAGCAGATTTGCTGGGACTGAAGCCACAGCTAGCTAAAATTCCGGCCACTTCGATTGGCCGACTGCCCAAGCTATCGCTGATTCGCTGGCGTGACAGCTTCGCTGTGCTGTACGAAACCAGCGATCGTGAGTGTGTCATTGGCTTTCCAGAAGAGCGGAGCCTTATTCGCCATTCTCCCCAAGCCTTTGCTGAAATCTGGGGCAACGAGGGTGAGGTGCTAATGCTGGAGCCCACATCGGAGACACCCCAGCAGCGGTTTGGGCTGTCCTGGTTCTGGCCCTCAATCAAGAAGTATCGAGGCGTTCTGTCGTTGGTGCTGGTCGCTTCGTTCTTCTATCAACTGCTTGGTCTGGCCCATCCATTGATGATTCATCAGGTCATCGATCAGGTCATTGGTAAAAACAGCGTTGATACACTCCATGTTCTGGGTACGTTCATGGTGATTGCCGCCGTATTTGAGGCGATTCTAGGAAGTTTACGAACCTATCTGTTTGTAGACACCACAAATCGAATCGATCTGACGTTGGCGTCGCAAACTATTGACCACCTGCTGCGGCTACCGCTCAAATACTTTGACCGTCGCCCAGTAGGTGAGCTCTCCAGCCGGGTCAATGAGTTAGAAAATATTCGCCAGTTCCTGACAGGTACAGCTCTCACAGTAGTGCTAGATGCAGTATTTTCTGTTGTCTACATTGGGGTCATGTTGCTGTACAGCGCCAAACTGACCTTAGTTACGCTACTGACGATTCCATTATTTATTGGGCTAACGTTTTTCGTATCCCCCATTATACGTGGACAGCTCAGAGCTAAAGCCGAACGCAATGCTGAGACTCAATCATTTCTTGTAGAAGCGCTATCTGGTGTACAGACGGTAAAAGCCCAAAACATCGAGCTAAACACCCGCTGGAAATGGCAATCACGCTATGCCCGATATGTCAGTGACGGTTTCAAGACCGTCCTGACCTCGACAACAGCGGGCTCGGCTAGCAACTTCTTAAACAAAATGTCAGCGTTGCTGGTGATATGGTTCGGTGCACTCCTGGTTTTGGAAGGGGAAATGTCTATGGGTGGACTAATCGCTTTCCGTATTATTGGGGGGTATGTGACCCAGCCATTGCTGCGTCTGACTCAGCTGTGGCAAAACTTCCAAGAGACGGCGCTATCTCTAGAGCGGCTAAGCGACATTATTGACCACCCGCAAGAGCAGGAGGCTGAACAGCGTAGTCAGATTCCCATGCCAGAGGTCAACGGTAACGTTCGTTACGAGAATATTTCCTTCCGATTCGGTGCCTCAGGTCCTCTACAACTGGCGAACATTAATATCGATTTTGAGGCCGGTCAGTTCATCGGCATCGTCGGTCAGAGCGGCTCGGGTAAAAGTACGATGATGAAGCTGTTGCCGCGCCTCTACAACCCAGACGCAGGCCGTATCCTGATCGATGGCTACGACATCAGCAAAGTGGAGCTTTACTCGCTGCGTCAGCAGGTGGGTATTGTGCCCCAAGACAGTTTGCTGTTTGAGGGTACCGTGCAGGAAAACATTGCCCTAACCAATCCTGCCGCAGAGACGGACGCTATTATCGGCGCAGCACAGATTGCCTGTGCCCACGACTTCATCATGAACTTACCTGTGGGCTATAACAGTCGGGTGGGTGAACGGGGCTCGTCACTTTCAGGCGGGCAGCGACAGCGGATTGCGATCGCACGCACCATTCTGCAAAATCCGCGTCTGCTAATCTTGGACGAGGCGACTAGCGCCCTTGACTACGACACGGAAGCTCAGGTTTCGGCCAACCTGATGAAGTGGGCAAAGGGACGCACCGTGTTTTTTATTACCCACCGGCTCGGGGCGTTACGCCACGCCGACAAAATTCTGGTCATGGAAAAAGGTGCCATTGTTGAAGTTGGCACCCACGAAGAGCTGATTGACCTGAAAGGTCGCTATTACTGCCTGCAACAGCAACAAGGAAACGGTTAATCAAAACGGATAGGTCATGACGAATCAAATCAACATGGGCGTCCGTGGAAACGGAAACCACGCCAACGGCGCTCAATCTAACGGTAACAATGGAACTTACCCACACAGCGATGCAGCTGACGTGGGTGGTATCGCTGAACGCGACTTTCAGCGCCCCGCGCGGTTCGACCAGCCCGTTATCCTGCGGCAATCCCCCCGCTGGGCCATTGCTGTGGTCTGGGGCATTTTGGGTATTACCACCATCAGCGTGCTATTCGCCATTTTTGGCAAAGTCGAAGAAACCGTCGCTGCCCAAGGGAAGCTTGAACCGGTTGGTGTTGTGCAGCCGGTTCAAACGCCCAGCGGTGGTGTGATTCAGACTATTCACGTTGAGGAAGGCGATCTGGTTGAAGCGGGAGAGGTGCTGATCACCTTTGACCAGTCCGCTGCACAGGCTGAGCTGGCCTCTCTGCGTCAAATCCGGCAGCAGCTTGCTGGGGAGGTAGAGTTTTATCGAGCACAGCAGTCTGGTGAAGTTGCCGGACTCTCGCCGACGGCGACCGGTGACCTTAACCTGCGCTTACAAGAAAAAACAACGTTGGCCAGCAGCAACCAAGTGTTTCAGGCTCAGCTCAGCGGCGATACTAGCGGTCTTTCGGAGTCACAGCGCAGCGAAGTTGAATCCGCCCGAGGCGAACTGGCCGAGCGGCAGGAGCAGAACCGCTCTCGGATTGCTGACCTGGAGGGGCAACTGAGTCAGACGCAAAGCGAACTCGTCAACGCCCAAAACGATCTGCGTACTAACGAGGAAATTCTACAGAGCTTTCAAAACCTGGAAGCTGATGGTGCCGTGGCTCGTCTGAATCGACTACAGCAAGAGCAGGAAGTCAACACTCGGCGAACCCGAGTAAACACACTTCAAGATGAGGTGGGTCGACTGCGTGAGCAGATTAACCAGGCCCGCGTCGAAATCGACCGGGCTAACCTGGAGTTTCGGGAGTCTCGCCAGAGTCAGATTCGTAGCAACAATGAGCGGATTGCCTCAATTGAAGGTAACCTCGGTCAGACCGTTCTCAGTAATACGAGTCGTTTGCAGGAAACTGACAGCCGAATTGCTCAGCTTGAAACTCAAATTTCTTACCAGGAACTGAGAGCACCGGTCAGTGGTGTGGTCTTTAACCTCAAAGCCAACCAGCCCGGGTATGCCGCTAACTCGACGGAGCCCATTCTGGAAATTGTGCCCCAGGACAATTTAGTTGCACGGGTTTTCATTCCAAACCAAGATATTGGCTTCGTCCAAATTAGTGAGGAATGTCAGGCTGCAGCTCTGGCAGACGATATGGCGGCCATCATGGCTAGCTGTAAGAAGGCCGATATCCGCATTGATGCCTACTCCTACAGTGAGTTCGGTAGCGTAGACGGGTACCTCACTCAAATCGGTTCTGATGCCCTGCCTCCAGATGACATCTACTCGTTCTATCGCTTCCCGGCAGAGGTGCGGCTCGTGTCTCAAACGCTGGATGCCGACGGTCAAAGTCTGACGCTACGTTCGGGCATGTCTTTGAACACCAGTATCAAGCTGCGCAAACGCCGGATCATTACCTTCTTCACCGACCTATTTGTGCGCAAGGCTGACAACTTCCGCTCGGGTAGCTAGGCCTGGATAAGTTCTGCAACAGCGACGGGCAGCGAGATTTTGACGATTGCTCCACCGTTGTTGTCTGAGTCGATATCTAGCTGTCCAAACATCTGTGGCAGCATCAACTGGGCAATGGATAGAACAAGCCCAGTGGAAAGATGAATGGGCGGCAGTGAGGCTGTAGTGGCTATTGACTCAGCGTTTGTATCTGTGGGTGTAGTATCTGCCTGTCCGATAGCATCTAAGGCTTGAACTAGAGATGCTGCTGGACGATCTGAAGCGATGCACAGCAGTATCTTGTCTCCTGCAACAGATTGACTCGAAAGCTTGATGTGTCCTGAGGGGGTGTTGGAGATTGCATCCTCAACCAGACTGACCAGTAGCGATCGCAGCCATCGGCCATCGGCACACACCGATTGAGTTTCTGCGGGTAGGGTGACCGTCAGCCGGAGGTTGTGGTTGGTAGCCTGGAGCAAGGTGAGGTTTTCAACAATCCGAAATAGCTCTGCAACCGAGAGTGGCGCGAGTTTGGGGTGTTCTCTGCCGCTGTCTAGCTTGGAGGCGGCAATCAGCGTATCCAGCCGCTGCAACAGCTTCATGGCAGCATCGCGAGCCTGACCGATAAATTCGCGTTCTTCGGCAGGGTCTTCGCAGAGATCTTCAAGAATGAGCTGATGTAGGCCCACCATGCTGTTGATGGGGGAGCGAAGTTCGTGGGCGGTACGGGCCAAGAATCCACTTTTGAAGCGTTCTTGAGCCATTAGTGTTTGGTAGGCCAGGGGCTGTGGCGGTTCGGGTGATGGTTTGGGCTGTGGGTCTGGTTCAGGCGTTGAGGTAGGTGTTGCTAGCGCCCCAGGTCGGCCAAACTGAAGCAACCGGAGGCCATAGCCTGCGGCGAAAGCCAACACAAGCCAGGGAGATAGCGCGATCGCAGGTCGAATCCATTCATAGTCATTCATGCTGTTTCTGCTGCGACCCTATACCAGCGGGTGTATACATCACAGATGAATCGTACCCTGTCGCAGCGTTTGCCAATCAGTTCCTGTCCACTGAACTACTGTCGAGGCGACACCGGAGGCTTGAGCGGTATACCCAGCCATTAGCTCGGTCAGCACCGTTTCTTGCAGCAGACCGACCTGGGGAAACGCTGCCTCAATCTCGTTCGGTGCAGTTAGGGCGGGTTCGCCAGAACGGTTGGCGCTGGTCGTCGCTAGAGGTCCGGTAGCCGCCAGAATAGCTCGAGCCACCGGATGATTGGGGACCCGGATGCCAATGGTGCCGGTCTGCATTGGGTTCATGGCAGCAGGCAGCTTGTTACTTGCAGGTAGAACCAGCGTGAGAGGACCGGGCCAGTAGGTGGTGATTACCTCAGTCCAGCAAGCCTGTTCTTGGGGCTGTCCATTGGTATAAGGCCACAGGTCGGCTGCTGTTGCGGCCATTAAAATCAACGGCTTTTCTGGCGAGCGCTGCTTCAAGTCGTACAGCAGTTGGCCCTGTTGAGGTCGGGCCGCCACAGCGGCGACGGTGTCGGTCGGGAAGCTAATAATTCCCGTTTGGACATAGGCGGCTAGTTCGGTCAGATTGAGTTGGGGCATGGGAGCTGTCGGTTGAAGCTGTACGCGGTTTAAGCCGGGTTGGAGCGCGACCACAGGTAAATCAGCCCCGAGACCCAAGTCAGGACAACTGCCAGCCAAAAGAGCAGCACCGCAATTTGGCTGTAGAGCAGTCCATAGGGTGAGAGCAGAAACGTGATAGCCGCAATCTGGACGACCGTTTTTGCCTTTCCCCACAGATTTGCGCCAGGGACCGTTCCGGCTTGTAGGGCTGGATTAACCCGCCAGCCTGCAATGGTGAGTTCTCGGGCTAGCACCAGAAAAACGCCCAGGGCTGGTACCTGCCTGAGTTCGGTTAAAACCATTAGTGGAGCCAGGACCAGGAGCTTGTCTACCAACGGATCGAGAAACTTGCCCAGGTCGGTCACCTGGTTGAGTCGCCGGGCCAAGTAGCCATCGAGCCAGTCGGTGCCAGCAGCTATCAAGAAGATACCGGCAGCTACCCAGCGGGACTGATCGGTTGGTGAGTGCATAGCCCAGAACACCAGCGGGATACCCAAGAGCCGCGATACCGTTATCCAGGTAGGTAGATTCATCAGTAGCTTATGGTGGATTCCTGGTAACTGGGGGGTTCAACGTGGATAGTGACTCGGGTTGGACCAAAAACGTCCTCTAGCTGCGCCTCGACCGCTTCTGTCACGGCGTGGGCGGCGGCAACATCGACCGGCTTGACAATCAGGTGCATATCAATAAAGACTTGACGACCCAGCAGGCCGCGTGAGGCGATGTTGTGGCAGTTAATCACGCCGGGGACCTGCATGACCACCTCGTGGATGCGCTCAGGCGCGATCGCCATTTCATCGACAAGCCAGGGAAGATTTGCCGATAGCACCACCCAGCCACTGTGAAGCACCAGCAGCGCTACCGGAAAGGCCAGCACAATATCCAGCCACTGTAGCCCTCGCCAGATGCCGATCAGTCCACCGATGACCGCGATCGTGATCCAAATGTCGCTCATGGTGTGGTGGGCGTCTGCGATCAGAATTTGGCTACCTAACCGATGTCCGACTCGCCGTTCGTAGAAGGCGACGGCGATATTGATACCCAGGACCAGCAACATTAGCCATAGTCCGGTTGCGGTCATGGATACCGGTCCCCCACCAGACCAAATTCGCTCCATGGCACTCATGAAGATCTCGAAACAGGCAATTCCCAGAAAAGCTGCGACGCCAAGTGCCCCTACGGCCTCGTACTTCTGGTGACCGTAGGGATGATCGCGGTCCGGTTCGGGGGATGCCAGCTGATTGGTAACCAATCCCAGTACGTTGTTAGCACTGTCCGTAATACTATGCAGGGCATCCGCCAACAAGCTGAGAGAGCCTGTCCATAGGCCAACAACAGCTTTCAGGATGACAACCGTGACGTTTAGCACAAGTGTCAGAATCAAGACGCGCCGAACTTCTGTACGATAGTCCAAACGTTGAGTAGTTGATGTGGAAGTGGGTGCTGTCACGGCAGGTTACCGACGAGTAGACCAATCACAAGCGATGCTGATAAGTGCATGTCATACCGACGCATCCAGCGTAGTACAGCTTCGATCACTTCGTGGATAGACCGCACATTCAGGGCTTCATCCTACAACCAAGACTGATACCTATGGCTGCGCTACTCAATGTCCTGATTGGATTGGGCATCAATACATTAGCTCAGCAATACTTAATACTGTGTCCCTTGACTCCAACGAGACGGGCGGCATGGAATTGGCGATGAAGAACGGCTTCTGAATCTGGCTTACTCTGGCCGACACTGTACGGGTATTCCAGCTGTTTAGCTTGTCGAGTTGCTTGACTCGATAGTGTTACCCTATGGGCAGGTCTTGCAGACTTTATGTCATTTGGGACAAGGCTGCCCGTTCTTTTTGGGAGCCCTTCTGTTTTGAACCCAGTGAGATAGCCTTACGCGCTGTCCTGAACCAAATGCCGAAGACCACCTTTGCCGACCAACCAATTATTTAGAAAGGGTTAGAGAGGACTGTTTTTTTGGGTGCTGTTGTCCTATTACTCGCGCTAGTTATTAGTGGACTAGTCTGCTCTATTCTTATCGGACTACCCCAGTGGTTAATCGGATGGACTACGCCCCCTGTTTGGATAGTTGGCATCTTGGGGATAATACTACTGGGCTGGCTATCCGGTGATCGATAAGTGGGTTTAGCTAGAATTGACGGCTCTATAAAAACCCAATAAAGCCGGACCTATTCTACTTTTATTTCGTCGGCATTGAGTACGCTATGAAGCAGAGCGGCAGGACGAATACTTTAAATTCGAAGCGCAGCGACCTCGTCACAGCAACGACTGTTTCAGGTACGGGTTTGGCTGGTTATTTTTTATACTATTGGCAATGAGTAAAAGCTTTGATTGGAACCAGCTACATCAGCTTGCTGGTGGTGATACTGCTTTTGAAAAGGAACTGCTAGAAATGTTTCTCGGTGATGCCGAAAGCAGCCTTTTACAGCTAGAAGAGGCGCTAGCCAGCAACAGTATTGAGATGGTCGAAGAACTAGCCCATTACCTCAAAGGCGCTAGTGCAAACGTCGGCGCTGTTGCTCTATCCCAGGCTGCTGCCCAGCTTGAGCGCCAGGCCAAGCAGCGGAAGCTGGTGCAGGCTTCCAAAATGCTGGCTCAGCTTCAATCACTGTGTAGAGACGTTAAGGTCACTGCCATGCGTCGTTGATGGGTCACACCCCATCTTTCACGCAAGCTCTACATCCCCTAGCCCCTTTTTCCACGGGGAGAAGGGGAAATCGGCCTGTAGCCTAAGAACCAAGCTAGTGTCAAAGTCCCTCTCCCCACGGGAGAGGGATTTAGGATGTAGACGCCTTAGCGGCTTCTCTCAGAGTGGGCTACGTTGGGAGGTAATAGAACCTTCATTCCTTAGCAACTCGACGAATGCAATCAATACTTACACCAATTAGCACTCACACCAATTAGCAGTTAGGAGGGTAGTCGTTCGGCTGCCTCCACCGGTTCGGTTGTTCCGTAGAGTTCCGGTAGCTCCCGCGAGGGGGGTAAGGTTTTGGACTCACGAGTTTCAATGTATCCGGTGTAGTAAGCTCCAGACTCAATTTCCAGTGAACCTGCTACAACGTCCCCTTCAAGCCGGGCCGTGCTGCTAAGGGTAAGTTTGCCTTCGGCGTAGACTCGCGCCTTCAGAACCCCCTCTACGGTGATGCTGTGTCCCCGGACTTCGGCCCCTTCAATCAGCCCGGTTTGCGAGATCTCAATGTCACCGCGAACGTCGACAACACCATGAATGATGCCATCGACTCTAAGCATGCCTTCGGCGTGGAGGTTGCCTTCTAGCTCGGCACTACGGCTAATAAAGGTCAGTAGGGGCGTAGATTTTGATTTTAAAAAATTAAACACGGTCAGTTCATTGAGTGAATGGATGAGTTATGGCCAGCGCCATATTGTTCGGGACGCCAGTGCAGTTATCCTGCTTGGCGTAAAGTCCTATGGTGTTGCAGCCTTGTCCTAACGGATGTGAAGGCTTGCTGTAAAGAAACACTTGGGAACCGTCCTCTGGGGAAGAACATTGCCAGTTGGCTCCCAGGCTATTGATAGACAAACGGACAATGTTCGTCGTATAGAATGCCACCGAAGATACCAGATTGCCTGTGTCCAACTAAACAATTCTGGTGAGTCTATCGGAAAATTTAGAGTGGCTGTAGGGATGCACGGCTGGTTTGCTCAAAGCCTGCTATTGGAAAATGTAGGATCAGGTACCAGAACGAGAAGCTTGTGATCCATGAATGACCGAGGGTATTAGGCCCCGGTCTCAGTCATGCCATGACATGGGTAACGGGCTATTGACCCATAAACACAGTCTCAGAAAACCCTCAAGTCGGCGACCTTTTGACTTGTTTTTTCAGTGAAGTTGCTTGATGAACCCATCAAATTTACTAAAACTGTGTATTAGATGCGACATCTCAGCGCTGTAAATACTGGAGTCCAACCTGGAGGCATTTAACCTGCTGTGTTGCTGGCACTGAGGTATAGATTTAAGTAGAGTGCCAGAGCCGAAGCGCCGAGGGGAACTGTCAGATTGTCGATGCCGAACTGAGAGAGGGTTTCCAGCACTGTAGCGGTGATCGCCACCGCTATAGCCACGACCCAGGTTTGCCAGATTGCACCCTGAACAGCCATGAGTACCGCCAGTGCTACCACAAAGCTCACGCCCATCATCGTCAGGCTGCCTTCCCAGCTTTTCTGCTGCCCGAGTATCTGGTAAGGATGCTGGCCCCAGCGCTGGCCGACTAGTGCAGCCAAACCGTCGCCCCAGCTCATAATCAGGATGCCGATGACGCCGTAATAAGGCTGCTGAGGCCAAAACCAGGCCACGACAAGCCCGATACTAATGGCGTAGAAAAAGGTGCCCCAGCTCTGGCGACCGACGCTATTGACCCCAGGTAAAATAGGCAGCCAATAAGAGACCAGTGCCACAGTTGCCGCAATTGCAGCCGCGCCGATACCTAGCCAACCGGGTACCTGCCGCCACCAGGCCAGTAAAATGACTTGTCCTGCACCGATATGGACAATTTTTCGAGTTAGCTCTGCCCCATAGCCCTGGCGTCGGGCCAGTTCTGACGCCCCACCGATCAGGCCTAGCCACAGTATTACTAGCGCGGCAGATAGACTTAAGCCTCTCAGATCCCAGCTACGTTCACTGAAGAAGCCATTGGCAACGACCTGCGCTGGGATAGGCAGTGCCGGTAATACCAGCAGCGGTAGTCTTAGCACCCTAGCAGTCTCGAACGCATCTCTCCTATTATTGGCGGAATTTGACGCGCTCTGGGCAAGTTTCTCAGGTCAAGTCCCCCATCGATTGCCCACTGGCTGCTATGTTGATGGGGAAAATTGGACTCACTGACAGGAATTATGGGGACCACCTACAAGCGGGTACTGCTAAAGCTGAGCGGCGAAGCGCTAATGGGCGACCTGACCTATGGCATTGACCCAGCCGTTGTTGCAGGTATCGCGCAGGAGGTCGGTAAAGTTTTAGAGCAGGGTGTTCAGGTTGCGATCGTCGTGGGTGGCGGCAATATTTTTCGCGGTGTTAAGGGCTCAGCCGCTGGCATGGAGCGGGCTTCTGCGGACTACATTGGCATGCTGGCCACAGTCATGAATGCGTTGACCTTGCAGGATGCCTTAGAGCGAGAAGGCATTCCCACAAGGGTACAAACGGCGATCTCAATGCAGGAAATTGCTGAGCCTTACATTCGCCGTCGGGCTATTCGGCACTTGGAACGCAACCGAGTGGTAATTTTTGGTGCGGGGTCCGGTAATCCCTTTTTTACCACCGACACGACAGCCGCCCTGCGGGCTGCGGAGATCAATGCTGAGATTTTGCTCAAAGCCACCAAAGTAGATGGGGTGTACGACTCCGATCCCAAAACGAACCCTAGTGCTAAACGGTATGAGAGCTTGACCTATAGCCACGTATTAGCCAAAGATCTTAAAGTAATGGACGGTACAGCCATTGCGCTGTGCAAAGATAACAGCATTCCGATCATGGTGTTTAACCTAGCGGTGAAGGACAACATCCGGCGCGCCATGATGGGAGAATCCATCGGTACGATTGTGGGAGATAACTGTGAAGTTAGGTGATATCAGCGACGTTGAAGACGCGATGCAGAAGGCGGTCGAAGCTACTCAACGAGCCTTTAACACGATTCGTACCGGACGGGCCAATGCCTCGCTACTCGACCGAATCATGGTGGACTACTACGGTAGTCCCACACCGCTAAAGTCGCTGGCCAACATCAGCACGCCAGATTCCAGCACGCTCATGGTGCAGCCTTACGATGCTGGTAGCATCAGCAACATTGAGCGGGCTATTTCGATGTCAGATGTAGGTTTGGTCCCAAACAATGACGGCTCGGTGATTCGGCTGAACATTCCGCCACTGACCAGTGAACGTCGCAAAGACTTTGTCAAGATGGCCGCAAAGTACGCTGAAGAAGGCCGGGTCTCGGTGCGCAACGTGCGTCGAGATGGGATGGATATGGCCAAAAGCTACGAAAAGGACGGCGATATTTCTGAAGATGAGTCGAGAGACCTGCAAGACGAAGTCCAAAAACTAACCGACAGCTACATTGCCAAGATTGATGCCGCTTTGAAGGACAAAGAAGCGGACATCATGAAGGTGTAGGGGCAGCATCACAAACCTATATGTTTGACTGTATTGTCATTGGTGCGGGGCCAGCAGGGGCTACAGCAGCCTATCACCTGGCGGCTCGCGATCGCACCGTCCTGTTGCTGGAAAAAGCTAAACTGCCGCGCTACAAACCTTGCACTGGGGCCGTCTCTCCCAGTGTTGCCCAATGGTTACCGGTCGACTTCACCCCCGCCATCAATCTCACCACGCGCCGGGTGCGCTACACCTGGAAGCTAGAAGATGCCGTCGAGGCCGAACTAGAAACGGCGCCCATTTGGATGGTGCAACGCCCGGTGTTTGACGCGTTTCTGGTGGAACAGGCCGCCAACCAGGGGGCAAAGGTGCAGGACGGCACGCCCGTGCTGGGCCTATCTAAACTTGACCAGGGCTGGCAGGTTGATCTTCCGAGCGGTCAGCAGACCGCACGCTACCTGATTGCGGCCGATGGCTCGACTGGTCCCACTGCAAACTGGCTGGGGTTTAAGCCGATTAAGGCACGGCAGACAACCGTGCTAGAGGTTCCTGCTGACGCTGACCCCAAACAGCAGGCGATTAACTTCGAGTTTGGGCTGGTCAAGCAGGGCTGTGCCTGGTGCTTTCCTAAGCAGGGCGGTTACTCGCTAGGCGTGACACGATTTGTGGGTGGGGACCTGAAGCAGCCGCAGCAGGTGCTCGCCGACTACGCCCAAAGCTTTGGGGTAGACCCTAACCAGGGGCAGTTTTCTGCTCATCCCCTTCAGCTTTGGCAGGGACGGCGATCGCTGCACACCCACCGAGCCGTCCTCGTCGGTGAGGCCGCAGGTCTGGTAGACCCGCTAGCGGTTGAGGGCATTCGTCCCGCGATGTACAGTGGCACGCGAGCCGCAGAGGCCATTGACCGGGCTTTAGTGAACGATGCCAGCACTGCCGAATCGGGCAACTTAGCCCACTACAGCGAAACGATTCGAGCCGAATGGGAAACTGACATCCAGTGGGCGCAGCGCATTGCCAGCGTGTTTTTTCGAGTCCCCAGCATTGGCTACCAGGTGGGCATCAAGCGCCCTTCTGCGACCAAGCGCCTGGGGCAGATCCTGGCGGGAGAAGTCCGCTATGTGGACATTGCCAACCGGGTGATCCGCCGCATGAGTACTGGCCTAATTCCAGGGCGTCGTCGATAGGTCATCCCCCGGTTGAGCTAAGTCACCTCGTCGTAGCTCATCGCCAGCGTTGCCCAAGTCGATGCGTTCAGCGTGTAGCCGTCTGAGGACGCCGAGGTGCTGCGGTCTGGATTGCCGGAGTCTAAATCGCTGAGAACGGCCTCGGCCAGCTCTAGTGCCCTGTCGCCCAAGTCAACGCGCTGGCCGCTGCTTTTAGCGGCTAGCTTGCTGAGTACCTCCGAGGCCTGGATGAAGGGCGTTGTACTGCACACGAGTAGCGTCTCGACGCTACCAATGGGGTCTTCTACACCCCAGTCGGCATCGGCTTCAGGTACAGTGACGGTTGTGCCAGGAGAGACGACGTAGCGGTTTTGTAGGGGTAGGGGTGTTTCGCTGTCGGGTACCAGTGGGGGTGGCAAGAAGGCCAGCATGCGATCGCGCGCGTCCATGCTGACCAGGACAAAATACAGGGGTACCGGATTGAAGTTACCCACCTTATATCTGAGGCGACTGCCCGTGACAACTTTGAGGGGGAGTGCCTGTTGCTCCAACTGTTCTGCCAGGCGGCTGGTTGGGGGTTCCGGACGCAGCGTCTGCCGCTGTAGCAGCAGCTTGTCCTGCGGGCTGGTCAGGGTCAGGTTTAGCCGGACAGCCAGCCGAGATGACCGAGCATTGAGCGTCGACCGCAGCCGCTTCATCGCCAGCAGGGTTTGCAGCTTGGGCGTCAGCCGCGTAATGGCGGCCTTGATGGCTTCTCCCTGGGGGGCGAGGGTCCCCGGAAGCAGATCGCGAGTGGGCAAGAACAGCCCATAGCCCTGCTTAGCCGTGTCCTCCACTGGAATTTCCAGGCTGGCTGTCCGGGTGGGTTCTGCAGCTGGTTTACCAAACAGGCAGTCCGCTAGCTGAGCTGATGTACTGGTTGAGCTAACAAAGGACAGTGCGGCTAGCGCACTGGTGGCATCCACCCGTTCAATCCGCTCGAGACCCTGATCAATTGCTACAACTAGATCAACTTCCTGGGGTAGCACCCGAATTGCTTCGACGATGGGTGTACCGACCGACCAATTTTCTGTCTGTTCGTCAGATAGGTTAGACGTATCGAGCTGTGCAACTAAGCCATTGCGGCTGCGTACCGGACGCGCCATGCCGTCGCTGCCCAGCGGCTCGTACCAGGATTTATCGCTGTAGGGCAAAACCTCTGGGGTTAGTCCGCCAAGCCAAAGGTCCACCGCGCGGTTACCCTGCTTTGTGACAACCGCATCAATCGGCTTAGCGCCAGCGATCATATCGGCATAGGGCTGTAGGGTTTCGTCTGACCGTTGACCGCCCACCTGCGGGGATTGGGGTGCGAGCTGCTGCACGGTTTCGCGCGTGCGTCCCATCAGCGTAATCAGTTTGACCGGTGGCGTTGAGGCCCAAAACTGCCGGGTTAAAGCGTAGGTGAACAACCCGGCCTCTACATCGTCCCAGGCACACTCTATGGCCAGCTGCTCGGGGCGAGAGGCGCTTAGCAGCAGCCCAGGGAACACCTGTGGAGTCGTGTATTTCTCGCCGAGCAATTCGGTCAGGCGTGGTGAGGGTGCTAGTCCGCTGCCAGTGGGTACAACAGGACGCGATCGCACCTTGAAACTACCTGTCAGTGGCACATCGGGAAAGGTAAACCCGGCATCCACTACGGTTGTAATGTTTTTGGTCTTGAGGGTCTTGAGCAGCTGTTGGACAGTCGCCTCACTCAGATCCCTAGATTCAGGAGATGACTGACTTGGCAGCGTTCCATCAGCGGGTACCCAGGTTTTAACAGTGTCTTCTTCGAGCCGCAGGCGACTGCCGTAGCCGCTGAAATGTAGGACGACAACGTCACCGGGCTGGACCTGCGATCGCAGATGCTGATCAAAGGCATTGACAATACCTTCACGCGTCGCTTGCTGATTCGTCAGCGTAACGATATCGGCGGGCTGAAATCCAAATCGATGAATTAAGAGTTCCTGCTGCAGTGCTGTGTCAGTGCCACAGCCCCGCAAAGCAGCAACAGCTCCTCGAGGAAAGTCCCCGGTAATGGACTCGGCATAATTATTAATCCCGATTAGCAAGGCTAGCTTGCGACGGGTGGGCTGGGCCAATGCTTGCTGACAGCGCAGCAGCGGCAGCTGTCCCAGCCCCAAAGCCGAGAGGATCAGTCCACTTTTTAACAGCAGCTCTCGTCTTTTCACCGTTTAGCTCTTAGGGGGATGGTTAGGATTGTACCTGCATCGCTCGGGCCAGTTCAGCGGCGACCTCGGGGCGAGAGAACTCCGGCGGCGGCATTTCACCACGACGGAGCATCTCCCTCACCTTCGTACCAGACAGGTGAATCCGCTCTTCTGGCTTGCTGGGGCTGGTCTTGGTGGTTGCCATGGTGACTGTGCGCGTGCAGTAGAAGGCGTGCTCAAACTTCATGGGGGTAATACCCAGTTCACTGGGCTCGAACTCATCAAAGATATGCTGTGCGTCGTAGGTACCGTAGTAGTCACCGACACCCGCATGGTCACGGCCCACAATAAAGTGCGTGCAGCCATAGTTCTTGCGAATCAGCGCATGGAAGATCGCCTCACGAGGACCGGCATATCGCATTGCCGAAGGGTTGATGGCTAGAATCACCCGATCCTGCGGGAAATAGTGCTCCATCATGATTTCGTAACAGCGCATGCGCACATCCGCTGGGATGTCATCCTTTTTGGTTGCGCCCACTAGCGGATGCAGGAACAGGCCGTCCACGGTCTCCAACGCGCACTTCTGAATGTACTCGTGGGCCCGATGGATGGGGTTACGGGTTTGGAAACCAACGACAGTCTTCCAGCCGCGCTCGCTAAATAGCTTGCGAGATTCTGCCGGGTCAATCTGATAGTCGGGAAATAGAGGATGAGGATCACGCTCTAGCAGCCACACATCGCCCGCCAGGTTAATCGGTCCCTGCTCGTAGATCACCTTGACGCCGGGGTGCTTGTCTTCGTCGGTGCGGTAGACGTTGATAGCCTCTTTCTTTTTGTCGTAGGTGTACTTCTCGCTGAGTTCTAGTACCCCGATGAAGCGACCGGTGCTGTCGTCTAGCCGGATCAGGCTACCGATTTGCAGTGGCTCAGCTACAGCTTCGGTGACAGACAGGGTGACGGGTACAGACCAGGGTGTGCCGTCGGCCATGCGCATGTCGGTCACTACCCGGTCGTAGTCCGCCTGCTTCATGAAGCCAGTGATGGGGCTGAAGCCGCCGATGGCAATCATTACCAGGTCGGAAGCGGCCCGCTCATCCAGGGTGACACGGGGGAGAATCTCTGCTTTGTCTTGAAAAGTTGCCTTTTGCTCTGCTGAGGCCAGTCGATTGATTAGCGTGCCGCCATGGGCTGCAATCGTCTCTTGTAACTGCGTCAAGATACGCTCCTTAAGTCATAAAAACTACGTTAAAACGGTCGAGGCAGACGCGGCATTGATGCCTGCGTCGATAGCAGAGACCGGCTTAATAATACCGCCCCCCAGCACCCGATCCGTATTGTCATACCAAACTGCGGCCTGTCCGGGTGTGACGCCGAACTGCGGTTCATCGAAAATTAACTCAACTTGAGTGCCAACTCCGGCGGTATTTGTATCATCTGCAACGCTACTGTTTGATATTCCTTCAGCGTTACCACCTGTTAATGGAATCAGCGTGGCCGATACGGCGGGCGATCGATAGCGAATCTGTACTTGCACCTTGAGCGGGGCTGTGGGTGGCTCAATCGATACCCAATTCACTCGGTTAACCTGGCAGCCGGGCTGATGAACACTGTCGCGTTCACCGACGATCACCTGATTCTTGGCGGCGTCCAGTCCCACCACATAGAGGGGCTTGGGGGCTGCAATGCCTAGCCCTTTGCGCTGGCCGATGGTGTAGTGGTGGATGCCAGTGTGCTGTCCTCGGACCCGACCCTCAGTATCAACAATATCCCCCGGCTTAGGCGCGAGAAATTTATCTAAGAAGCCCTGCATTGAACCGTGTTGCTCGATCAGGCAGAGGTCCTGGCTTTCAGGTTTTTCAGCGGTGTGCAACCCCAGCTCAGCCGCCTTGCGGCGGGTTTCGGTCTTAGGCTGCTCTCCTAGGGGGAAGCGGGTAGCAGCCAGCTGTTGCTGGGTTAGATCGTACAGAAAATAGGACTGGTCTTTGCTGCGGTCTACGGCACGGTGCAGCTCATAGCGGCCTGTGTCGGTGTTGTGGGTAATGCGGGCGTAGTGGCCGGTTGCGATCGCATCTGCCCCCAGCTCTTCCCTGGCATAGGTGAGCATTGGCCCAAACTTGACTGTCCGGTTGCATTGAGAGCAGGGCAGCGGCGTCACGCCTTGGCCATAGCCCTCGACCAAATAGTTGACGATGTTTTGCTCAAACACGTCGCGGGCATCGACCACGTGATAAGGAATTTCTAGTTCTTCGCAGAGCTGTGCGGCATCCACCATGCCGTCAGAGCAGCACTGGCCCTTGCCCTTCATTAGCCAAAGGGTCAGACCAATAACTTCGTAGCCCTGCTCGTGTAGCACAGCCGCCGTCACTGAGCTATCTACACCGCCTGAAAGTCCAACTACAATCTTGCTCATACTTCTACGTACCGCTGCTGCTGCCAATATCGTCACGAGCAAACGGGTTGCCAGTTTAAGATTTTCTTGTCACGAGCGAGTTTGATGACCTCGGTTTCGCTCCTGGTCTAGGGTCTAGGCTAGCATTCCTGCGAAAAAACTAGGGGGATAAAAACCAGTTATGAAAGGATCTGAGAGATTAAAATCGCAGCTAAGCCGTCTACTTTGTACTGCAAGAAATAAGAGTTTCTGCTAGGGTAATCCAAATTACTTTATTAATTTTTTCCGCACCGAAGCATTTCGGTCTGTTTCCTTCCTTCCAAGACCATGACCCAGCTCAACGCTCGGCAGCAGAAGGTACTCTGGGCCACGATCCGCCACTACGTCTCAACCGCTGAGCCGGTCGGTTCCAAGGCGCTGATCGAGGCCTACGGGCTCAAGGTCAGCTCGGCAACGGTGCGAAACACCATGGGCGTACTGGAGCGCTCGGGCTTGCTGTATCAGCCTCACACCTCAGCTGGACGGGTGCCGTCCGATTCGGGTTATCGCATTTACGTTGACCGGCTGATTCAGCCCTCTAGACCCGTGGCACAGCGTGTAGATCAGGCGCTGACGGCTCAGCTTGACTGGCAGGGCAGCAGCCTTGAAGGATTGCTGCGAGAATCGGCAAAAATTTTAGCGACCCTGAGTGGCTACGTAGCGCTGGTGACGATGCCAACACTGGAGGCGACCCGTCTGCGTCACGTGCAGCTTGTGCAGGTGGCTGATCGGCAGGTTCTTCTGATTTTGGTCCTCGATGGTAATAGCACTGAGTCGGTTCTAATCCGTCTGCCAGAGCCTGCTGTATCTGCTGTGGAGCCCGAGCAGCTTGACCGGGAACTACAGATTTTGTCTAACTTCCTGACGGCTCAGCTCTGTGGACAGTCGCTTGGCGCGATCGCAACCCTAAATTGGGAGGAGTTAGACATCGCCTTCCAGCACTACGCTGCCACACTGCAGATGGCAATGACGGACCTTTCTTTACGGCTGCGTCAGGCTCAAATTGCCATGAGTGGCCTAGCCGACGTGATGAACCAGCCCGAATTTGCCGAGCGGGAGCAGATCCGTAACCTGGTGTCGCTGCTCGAAGATGGGTCAACACAGCTCACGCCACTGTTTCAAACCGAATCCGACCCCGCTGGAGAAACCTCTCCGCTACAAATCTGGATTGGTTCTGAAAATCCGCTGGCCCCGATGCAGACCTGTGCGCTGATTTCTTCGACCTACGGCCGGGACGACACCCCCAAAGGCAATGTGGGTGTCTTGGGACCGACCCGCATGCTGTACGAGAATGCGATCGCGGCGGTGGAGGCCACGGCGAATTATCTCACTGATGTAATGGTGCAGGCAGCTTAACGACTAACGATGCCAGACCACTGAACATTCTTTTCTCCGGTGCGTCGGTAGGAGAAGAATCGCTCGGGTTCCTGATAGGTGCAGTGGGGTGCGATCGCAACCTGCGACTCGGCAAATCCCATATCCAAAAGCTGTAGACGATTCACCTGCCGAACATCCAGCCGCACACAGGCGGGTTCATCATCAGGCAGAACAGCAGGTGGCGTCAGGGCCTGTAGGTGTTCGAGTAGCGCTGTTGGACTGTCGAAAGCGTCACCAAGTACACTGCTGCCCGTTTCTGCAGCAACGTCTTTGCCCACTTGGTACACCTCACCGTCAATTGCCGGTCCCAGGGCAACCCGCAGATCCGCTAGACTGCTGCCCTGAGCCTGCATCTTCTCAACGGCAACCGGGACGATGCGCTGGGCGGTACCGCGCCAGCCCGCATGAACGGCGGCAACCTGCCCGGTGCGGACATCGCCAATTAATGCTGGGGTACAGTCGGCGGTGCAGGTCCACATCGCCTGCTGAGGTGCAGAGCTATAGCAGCCGTCGGCTTGAGCAAACTGATCGTCGCTGCTGAGCGCCAGGATCGCATCCGGGTCTAGCACTATGTTGCCGTGAACCTGTTTCGTTCGAAAGGCCTGAGCGCCCGCATCCAGTACCGGCACTAGCTCAGCTGGTTGAGCAGGCGCAAACTGGCTGGTAAAAAAGCCATGGGACCAGCGGTCCAATAGGTCACACGTCAGGTAGGGCTTGCCCTGCCAGGTTTGCCAGGTCCAGGTGTGCATAGGAAGGGAAAAAAGACGGCGGGTGGTCCACTGCGCCTGTCGATGTCCAGACGATCATCGTGCACTGACGGCAGCGGTCCTCACCAGGGTAGCCTGTGTCGCCACCATCATGCCGTACTCCAAGCCGTCAATTACGGCCTGATATGAGGCTTCGATGATATTGGGTGACACGCCCACCGTCGTCCAGCGCTGGTTGCCATTGCTGGACTCCACCAGCACACGGGTCTTGGCCGCAGTCCCGGCGGCGCTGTCTAGAATGCGCACCTTGTAGTCGGTCAGGTGGAAGCTGGCGATGTCTGGGTAGAAGTTCACCAGGGCTTTACGCAGCGCTCGATCTAGTGCGTCCACTGGGCCATTACCTTCGGCAGCGCTGAGCAGCGTTTCGTCGTTGACTGCCAGTTTGACGGTTGCCTGGGTTTCGCTGCGGCAGCTGTCGCCTTCACAGACGCGATCGCAGTGGACCTGGAACCGTTTCACTTCAAACATCTTCTGCCGCTGACCTAGCGCCTGCCGCATCAGCAGCTCAAAGCTGGCTTCGGCAGCCTCAAACTGGTAGCCCTCTTGCTCAAGCTCCTTCAGGCGTTGTAGCAATTGTCGAGACGTCGGGTCAGCCTTTTTGAGGGGAATGCCAAAGCTGCGGGCCTTTGCCAGCACGTTGCTGAGCCCGGCCTGGTCGGAAATGACAATGCGCCGAGCGTTCCCTACCTGCTCGGGCTGAATATGTTCATAGGTCAATGGGTTGCGCTCGACGGCGCTGACGTGGATGCCGCCCTTGTGGGCAAAGGCCGACCGGCCCACGTAGGGCGCGTGCTCGTCCGGAGCTAGGTTGACCACCTCACTGATGTATCGGCTGCCGTCGGCCAGTAGCGCTAATTTCTCGGGCGGTAAGCAGCGGTAGCCCATCTTAAGTTGGAGGTTCGGCAGCAGCGCGCACAGGTCAGCATTGCCGCAGCGTTCGCCATAGCCGTTGATGGTGCCTTGTACCATTGCGACCCCTTTGAGCACGGCAGCCAGGGCGTTCGCCACCGCCGTACCGCTATCGTTGTGAGTATGGATGCCAATCCGCGGTGGGTTCGGTAGATTCAGCGTGTTTATCCACTGCTGCACGGTAGCCACAATGTCGGCCACCTCGTGGGGTAGCGTACCGCCATTGGTGTCGCACAGCACTAGCCAGTCTGCCCCGGCTTCAACTGCCGCTTCGAGCGTCTGAATGGCGTAGAGGGGGTTGTGTTTGTACCCGTCGAACCAGTGCTCTGCATCGTAGATCACCCGCCGTCCCTGGCTGCGCAGGTAGCTCAGCGTATCGGTAATCATCGCCAGGTTTTCTTCGAGTGTGGTTTTGAGTCCGGTAGTGACGTGCAAATCCCAGGACTTGCCAAATACGGTGATCCAGCGAGTCCCTGCTGCCACAACGTCGGTTAGCAGCGTCTCTTCCGCTGCGACGCGATGGGGCCTACGGGTCGAGCAAAAGGCCACCACTTCGGCCTGCTGTAGCGGCGTTTCCTTTAGCGCCCAGAAAAATTTCACATCCTTAGGGTTTGACCCTGGCCAGCCGCCTTCAATGAAGGGAATGCCCATCTGGTCTAGCTTTCGAACAATTTTGAGCTTGTCTTCGAGCGAGAGTGAAAGCCCTTCCCGCTGTGCCCCGTCTCGTAGGGTTGTGTCGTAGATCCAGACCTGCTGGAGGGGTTCTTCAACAGCAGAGGGGGTAGGGATGATGGGTTCGGGCATAGTTTTCTGAGTGTTCCAGGTGTTCTAGACAGGGCAGACGTGTAACAGCCTTGTCCCAACGGAGCGACAGCTGCGACGCCATTTCGTTTTGAACTAAGTAGGATAACCCTACTCGGTGTCCTACCGTAAATGGCGCAAATCACACCTAACCATTACTATTTGCATCAGTTGATTTATCTAACCGAAAAGAATCTAAGCTTTATTTTGGATGTCTTAAAGAATTGTGCGGCATGCCAAACATCACTGCTCAGGGTAAAACTATTGACTGCCAGCCAGGGGAGAATTTGCGCAGGGTGCTGTTGGCCGCAGGCGTAGATCTGTACAACGGCAATGCAAATATTATCAACTGTCGGGGTATTGGCAGCTGTGGGACCTGCGCAGTGGAGATTGAGGCTTTGGATACATCGTCAGACAAACAAGCCGTCTCTGACGCTAACTGGCGCGATCGCGCCCGCCGTTCCCTGCCTCCGCATGACCCCAGCAAAGATCTTCGCCTCGCCTGCCAAACTCAAGTCTACGGCGACATCCGCGTTACCAAATACGACGGTTTCTGGGGCCAAGGTGAGAGCCTTGTGTGGTAAATCTTCCCTGTCGGCTCCCAGTTCTCTTCCCACATTTACCCCTCCCAAGACGGAAACCTGCGCCCGCCTGAGTGATTTTCTAGCAAATTGGGCGAAAATAGAATCAGTCAACCGTCGGGACCGCTTGTCCCCAGCAGCCCGACAGCAGCGACAAGGAGTCTACGATGAACCGGCTGGGAAACGAGAAGTACGTTATTGCAACCGTTTTAGGGCTAATCTCTCTGCTGGTTATTTACGGTGCCAGTGCGTCGAACCGGGTGGCCAGCTGGGTTGATGGCCCAGGCTCGGGTCGTAGTGACACCGTTGGGTTAAATAGCTCCGGCGATCGCGCTGTGGCCCAAGGCGACAGCACAACGGTAGACCCTGCTAACCTGACGCCGCTGCAAAAAGCTGGACAGTTTCCCCAACGGCAAACCGTCGTAGAGCAGTCGGCCCAGGCTGATGAAATCCGCGTGCAGCCCTTAGAGAACACCTCAACAGCGCAGGCCCAACCCTCTACCGAAACAACGTCTGCTGCACCCGCCAATACTCAAGCTGACCCAGCGCCGACGGTTACCCAGCCTGCCCAAGAAACGAACCCCGAGCCGATTCGAGCGCTTTGGTAACGGTCTGTCGTAAATCGGGCAGCACAACCCATAACCCGCCCCGGTCAGGGCTGCTACACTAATAGCGCTTTAAGTACTTTTTCGGGGTGTATGGCTCAGGCAGATGTGCTAATTGTCGGTGGCGGCGTAATCGGGCTTGCGATCGCAGTAGAACTCCGTCAGCAGGGTGCAACGGTCACCGTCCTGAGTAAAGACTTTGCTGCCGCCGCTGCCCACGCCGCTGCCGGTATGTTGGCTCCAAGGGCCGAGAAGCTAGCCGGACCGCTGCTGGATCTGAGCCAGCGGAGTCTGGCGCTGTATCCTGAGTGGACACAAAAGCTAGAGGGGCTCACCGGGCAGTCCACTGGATTTTGGCCCTGTGGAATCTTGGTGCCCTACCTGGCTGCAGAGCCCTCGTCACACAGTAAATTTGCCAGCGGTCCGATCCCCAGCCCGTGCCAAATCGCTCAAAACTTACATCACTATCAGCCTGGTCTCTCCACTAATGTCACAGGCGGTTACTTCTACCCAGAAGAGGGACAGGTCGACAATCGGGCATTAACTCACACCTTATGCTCAGCCGCAGAAGCGCTGGGTGTGGAGCTACAAGAAGGTGTAACAGTAGAGGCCTTTCTCCAACAGCAGGGACGAGTCACTAGCGTCCTTACTTCCGCCGGAGAACAGCAGGCCCGGCATTACGTGCTAGCCGCTGGGGCCTGGTCTAGCGATCTGCTACCCGTGCCGGTGCAGCCGCTCAAGGGACAAATGCTAGCGGTACGACAGCCGGACAATGCGCCGAACCGCCTTAAACATGTACTCTACGGTGAGCGCATCTATATTGTGCCGCGCCGGGATGGTCGAGTTGTTCTCGGTGCCACCAGTGAGACCGTTGGCTGGACGCCACACAATACCCCTGCGGGTGTCGCTCAACTGCTCAATGGGGCGATGGAGCTGTATCCGGCTATCAGAGACTTTCCCATACAAGAGTGCTGGTGGGGATTTCGCCCTGCTACGCCAGACGAGCTGCCTGTTTTGGGTCCTAGCCACTGCGATAATCTCACCCTGGCAACAGGGCACCACCGCAACGGTATTCTCTTAGCCCCCATCACTGCTCGGCTGATTGGGCAATTTGTAAAGAACAAGCTACAGAACAGCGCATCCAATGCCCCCGACCCGCTGCTAGCGTCCTTTAGCTGGCAGCGTTTTCATTCTCCCTCAACTTCTGCCATGCCCATTCAATTCGCTCAAGCTCCAACTGCCCCTCCAGTTCCCTCTAACCCAGCCGCACCCCTAGCCGACGCTGGAGATGAACTGGTTATTGCCGGTCGTACGTTCCGGTCTCGCCTGATGACCGGTACGGGTAAGTACAGCGATTTTGAAACCATGCGTCAGGCCGTAGCCGCCAGCGGCAGCGAAATTGTCACGGTGGCGGTCCGGCGAGTGCAGACCAACGCCCCAGGCCATGAAGGACTGGCTGAAGCACTAGACTGGCAAAAAGTCTGGATGCTGCCCAACACGGCGGGCTGTACCAACGCAGAAGACGCCATTCGCGTCGCCCGCCTGGGGCGAGAAATGGCAAAGCTGTTGGGCCAAGAAGACAACAATTTTGTCAAGCTAGAGGTGATTCCCGACAGCAAGTATCTGTTGCCGGACCCCATCGGTACGTTGGAAGCAGCGGAACAACTTGTGAAAGAAGGGTTTGCTGTATTGCCCTACGTTAATGCTGATCCGCTACTGGCAAAGCGCTTGCAAGAGGCGGGCTGTGCCACCGTCATGCCGCTGGGCTCTCCCATTGGCTCAGGGCAGGGCATTCGTAATGCTGCCAATATTCAAATTATTGTTGAGAATGCGACAGTTCCCATCGTCGTTGATGCTGGTATTGGTACTCCTAGCGAGGCCGCTGCGGCGATGGAGTTAGGGGCCGATGCGCTACTGATCAATACTGCGATCGCAAAAGCCACTAATCCAGTCAAAATGGGCTACGCCATGGGTCTCGCCGCCCACGCTGGTCATCTTGCCTACCAGTCTGGCCGTATCCCTGTCAAAGCCTACGCTAGTGCCAGCTCTCCTCTAACTGGCAAGATCACGGACTAAGAGCGCTTCTTCTTGCTGAGACAACTGGAACAAGATCTATGGGTGGCAGATCAATCGCTGCGCTATTTGGGCGTCAGCGTTGGCACGCGTATGACCGTTGTGAGACTTCAAAACGATCAGCTGGCAGTGATTTCTGCTGTTGCGCCTGAGCCCAAGCTAGTTGCCCAGCTTGATGCGATTGGTATAGTCTCGCATATCATTGTGCCAAATCTTTATCACTACCTATTTGCAGCCGACTTCAAGACGGCTTACCCCAATGCAATTTTGTGGTCCGTCCCTGGGCTAAAAGAGAAAAAGCCAGACATTCCTGTAGATAATATCATCGATTCAGACACGCCGATTTGGTCCGGTTTGGCCCACCAATTCTTTGTGGGGTTAAAGACGCTAGGTCTCAACGGCATTGATGATTTCAATGAGTGTGTTTTTCTTCACGCGGCCAGTCGAACGTTGATTGTGACCGATGCGGCTTTCCACTTTGATGAAACCTACCCGGCCCTAACGCAGTTTGCTATGCAGCTTCTAGGCAGCTACAAGCGTCTACGACCGTCATTGTTAGAACGCATTGTTTCGCCCCGCGAATCCATTCAAACCTCTCTTAGGCCAGTGTTAGCGTGGGACTTTGATCGCGTTGTGATGGCCCACGGCACGATTATTGAGGAGAGTGGAAAGCAGGATTTAGCTCAGGGCTATAGCGATTTCCTGTCGTAATTTTTCATCACCGCGTAACAGGGCAACTGTTGATGCTAGGCCTATCCGTTTTTCATCGTTTTCCGTAGAGCAGCGCTAGTCCAATGTAGAAATTAGAGACATTACGAGGACACGCAACCCTATATGAAAGAAAACTACACGCATATTACCGTTTTGCTCGACCGTACCGGTTCAATGCAGTCTATCCGCGAAGATACGATTGGCGGTTTTAATGCGTTTCTTAGCCAGCAAAAGACTGAGCCCGACCTAGCGACTCTGACCCTAGTTCAGTTTGACTCCAAAGATCCTTACGAGGTTGTCTATAACTTCCGGGCTATCCAGTCTGTGCCAGAGCTCACGAAGGCGACGTTTGTCCCTCGCGCCAGTACGCCGCTGCTAGATGCAATGGGTCGCTGCATCAACGACCTAGAACAAAACCTGCTGCAGATGGCAGAGACGGAGCGCCCGGCCCGTGTCGTAGTTGTGGTGATTACCGATGGACAGGAAAATGCTAGCCGAGAGTTTCGCGCTGAGCAGGTGCGCAGCATGATCAAAGATAAGCAAGATAATGACGACTGGCAGTTCGTTTTCTTGAGTGCTGATCTGGGCGCTATTAACGATGCTTTAGCCAGTGGGGTAAAGGCCAGCGCTGCCATGGCTTTTGACAAGAATGCCCGCGGTACAGCGTCGGTCTGGAAGTCTGCTTCGGCCAGAATTGCTGACTACCGAGCAGCCCGGAAGCCGGGTGTTGCCTTTACCGATGAGGATCGGGCCAAGCAGAACAGTGAAAAACAGCGCTGAAGCAATGGGCCTGTCGCTGCCATTCTGGTGCAGAGTTTTGGTGGGAATGGCGGTGGTCGAACCAACGCTAGGCAATCGGGATGTTGGCTAGAGGGCTCCACTCCATCCAAGCGCCCTCATCGTTTTGGATATTTGAACAGCTCAGCAAGTAGGTCAATACAAAACACATCAAGGTAGTCAGTCTCCTCACAAAATCCTTATATTCTTATTCTAAGATTGTGGCGTTAGGAAGAGAGGTTGACCGTAAACTGCCTTAGATTGGTGCATCTCAATTTTGCAATGAGTATGAATGCTCGAGGCTAGAAGCCTTATTGTGCGGCTTGAGAAGCTATCTCAAGATTGGACTTGCACGACTGGGATGCATTCCTTAGATTCAACTGGTTCGATCCAGGAGGTGACCATAATGACTAGTGATGACAGATATCGTCGAGCCAAGCAGCGCGTCAATGAAGTCAAAGGGTTCTACAGCCACTTTGCGACCTACGGCGGCGTTATGGGGCTGCTGTTCTTGATTGATCTGCTGGCTGGAGGCGCCTGGTGGTTCTTCTGGCCACTGTTTGGCTGGGGCATTGGTATTGTTGTCCATGCCGCTAGTGTATTTGGTAGCGGCT
The DNA here is from genome assembly GCA_963923025.1 of uncultured bacterium. Classification (GTDB taxonomy): domain Bacteria; phylum Cyanobacteriota; class Cyanobacteriia; order Phormidesmidales; family Phormidesmidaceae; genus CAWUKV01. Next base: position 23,933 of record CAWUKV010000008.1, on the reverse strand, counting down.
GGCTTAGTTCAGGCTGGGAACGAAAGAAAATCGAAGACCTGATGAACAAAATGGAATAAAACACTGCAGCTACGGTACTAGGCGAGCTCAGACTGTTGATCTTGAATACCAACTGGAGATCCGGTAGGGAGCCCGCTGATTAGTTGGGGTTTGCCCTCAGCGTTTACGAGGTGCAAGTGTTTAAAGCCGAAGCCTTTTGTCAGGATCTCAGCAGCCAACTATAGTGTTGCTCACATGACTTGTTGTATTCAGATAATGGCTCGATAGAACAGTAAGTTAAGTGAGGTGAAAGTTTCAATCGGATTACAATTTAGTCCGATTGAAACTTGCTATAAGTTTGGTAATATAACCATCGCCATTTACGTTAGGACACCGAGTAGGGTGATCTCATTTGGCATGCAACGAAATGGCGTCGCAGCCTTGTCCTAACGGATCTGGCGGCTGCTATACCTGTGTTCTGCCCCAGCAGTATCGAGGTGTGGGCAAGATCCTGGATGATCCTGGATGATTACATGACAAGTTGCGAAGGATAAGACATAAAACGACAGCCTTGCTGAAAAACTTCTTTAATAGGCTAGCTAGGGCGTAACCTCAAGGTCTTCAATCCAGTTTGGAGAGTTCCCTATCTCTGTCTCCGGCTGAGAAAATGGGCCAACTTCCAGGACCATCAGCTGCACTACAGCTGTTGCTGACAGGAGTAAGAGCAGCGGGATTAGCGCTAACTTGCTAAACACTCTGTATATGCGATCTCCTTCGTCATGCGAGTACAACATAGCTCCTCCTCTTGAACAATCTATCGACCCTGCATGATTTACTTTGCGGATGTGCCCGCGCTGCCCAGTCTCCTCCCTACTGCCGGCCCACGTTCGATGGAGAGCTGTCGTGATGCTGTCGAGCTGCTATGATCGCACGGCAGTTGCGACGGCTGGCTGTTAGAAAGAGCCGATATCTAGCGCGAGTCTTTCTGCCCTTAGCTCGATTTCAGTATATTTTGAAAAGAGAGCGGTTGAGCAGTGCACTGGGACAGTTTGTCAGGTGTTTATTAACAAATGTGTTGTTCCGTCCTCCCCAGAGCTTACTTCTGCCCAAACAGCGCTAAACCCGTCAGACCATCCACAAAGGCAAGGAGGAGTTGTAGTCGGTGACCTTGATAAGCTAACGGTAAGTTGATAAAAGCATAGTCTAGATGTGCGATCGCAATGACTCCTCCCTCTCCGACCGCCTGGCATGCACTCCCCCCGGGCACCGTTCTTGACCGCCTGCAATCAACCCCTGGCGGCCTGACCCAATCTGCAGCCCAGCAACGGCTTCAGCAGACTGGCCCCAATCATCTGCCACAGCAGTCTCCGCCTGGCTGGAACGAGATTTTATTACGTCAGTTTCGCAGCCCACTGATTTATATTCTGGGCATTGCTGCTACGGTTTCTGCTGCCGTGGGCGATCTTAAGGACGCAGGGTTTATTGTTGCCGTTCTAGTATTGAACGCGGTGATCGGAGGATACCAGGAATGGCGAGCAGAGCGGAGCAGTCAGGCGCTACAGCAGCTCTTGAAGATTTGGGCCGCTGTCATGCGTGACGGAGAGGTTTGCGAAATTGAGGCCGAAGCGGTGGTGCCAGGTGATGTGGTTTGGCTCGAATCTGGCAAGCGAATTCCGGCTGACCTGCGGCTGCTTCGTACCCACAACTTAGAAATTGACGAGTCGTTACTGACAGGAGAATCGCTTACCGTCCTCAAGCGGGCTAACTGGACCGGCACAGACGCTACGCCATTAGCAGACCGTCTTAACATGGTGTATGCCGGGTCAATGGTTGTTCGCGGTCGTGGGCGGGGGGTTGTTGTGGCAACGGGCGCAGCCACCACTGTCGGTCAGCTGGCATTGGACATGATGTCGGCAATGGGCGGGCAACCGCCGTTGCTCAAGCGGATGGAGCAGTTTAGCCGCGTTGTTGCCCTGTCGGTTGTGGTTGCCGCTGTTGGCATCGCCCTGGTCGGCATTGTTCAGCACGGCTACAGCTGGCTAGACATGTTCTTGTTCAGCGTTGCCCTGGCTGTATCAGCTATTCCAGAAGGGTTGCCAGTGGCACTGACGGTGGCGCTGGCCGTGACTACCCGCCGCATGGCCAGACGGGGAGTGATTGTGCGCCGCCTGCCTGCGGTCGAGGGGCTGGGCAGCTGTACCCTGATTGCTAGCGACAAGACCGGCACGCTCACCTGCAACGAGCTAACGGTACGACAAATCTGTTTGCCCAACGGCGACCAGTTCGAGGTCACGGGGGAAGGCTTCACACCGGTGGGTCAGGTGCTCGACCAGGGGCAGCCGATTACGCCCGATTCTGTTCCGCTCGATCGGATTGCGCGGGCCTCAGTCCTCTGTAACGAGGCCGACTTGCACCATGCCGACGGTCACTGGACCTGGCGCGGTGACCCCACTGAAATTGCGCTGTTGGCCTTAGCGCACAAGCTAGGCTGGCAGCGAGAAACCACACTGAGCCGGTGTCCCCAAGTTAACGAAATTCCCTTTGAACCCGAACACCAGTTTGCCGCCACTTATCACACCATTGATGGCCAGCTACACGTGTTGCTAAAAGGGGCTCCCGAGCGGTTGAGAACCATGTGTCAGACCGCTTCGGATGCCTGGTCACACGCGCAGCAGATGGCTGCGCAGGGCTACCGAGTTTTGGCTCTGGCTGAGGGGATTGTTCCCAACGGTCTCGATCCAGCTGGCGTTCCACCCGAACCAACAAACCTGACCTTGTTGGGTTTTGTAGGCATGATTGACCCGCTACGACCGGGGGTAAAAAGCGCGATCGCAGCCTGCCATGCTGCGGGTATTGCTGTTTGGATGGTCACGGGCGATCATCCGGCTACTGCGCTAGCCATCGCCCGTAGCCTTGACCTAGCTACTCAGTCTAGTCAGGTAGTTACCGGTCAAATGCTGGCTGACTACCCCCCCGAAGCCTTACAACAGCTAGTACAGACCACATGCGTTTTTGCCCGCATTGCCCCCCATCAAAAGCTTCAGCTGGTCAATGCCGCCAGAGCCGCTGGGCACTTTGTGACCGTCACAGGCGACGGTGTCAACGATGCCCCGGCCCTGCGCGCTGCCAACATTGGTGTTGCAATGGGCAAAGCCGGTACAGATGTGGCCCGCGAAGCTGCTGAGCTGATCATCAGCGATGACAACTTCGCCACCATTGTTGCTGGGGTCGAAGAAGGCCGTATCGCTTACGACAATATTCGCAAAGTGATTTACCTGCTGGTCTCCACCGGAGCTGCTGAAATCATTCTCTTGGGGTTGGCAGTGTCTAGGGGGCTACCGCTGCCGTTACTACCGGTACAGATCCTCTGGCTCAATCTGGTGACCAACGGCATTCAAGATGTGGCGTTGGCCTTTGAACCTGGTGAGGAGGACGCCCTGCGCCGCCGTCCGCGAGCGCCCCGTGAGCCCATCTTTAACCGGCTAATGGTAGAACGAACGCTGCTGGCTGCTTTCCTTATGGGCATTGTCGGGTTCATCACCTATAGTTGGCTACTCAAATCTGGACAGTCTGTGCCCGCTGCCCGTAACAGTTTGCTGTTGTTGATGGTTTTGTTTGAAATCGTACATATTGGCAACTGCCGCTCCGAAAATCAGTCTATTTTTCGCCTATCACCACTACGCAGCCCGATTTTGCTGATGGGTACACTTACCGCTTTTTTCGTTCATATGGTGATGATGCATCTACCTGTGGGGCAAATCCTGCTTGCCATCGAACCGGTTAGCCTCCAGACCTGGATTATCCTGATTCTCCTTAGCCTGACAATACTGATACCGATTGAGCTTCATAAATTTGTTCGCTGGCTAGGTGTCAGGCATCATCGAAGCCAGCCTCTGGGCTACGATCCGTAGCAAGGTCGTCCTGATTGATAGTGCAGACGCGCTTGTGATGGCAGGTCATGGGGACGTTCTCGGTATGCCGCTTGGGACCGATACACTCCACAAAACCAAGCTCAGGCGGGCGACGCCGGGGATCTTTGGCCTTGGTGGATGGAGGTGTTTGCCAGCATTGTGTGATTCAAGCTGTTCGTGCTGCTGCCCTAAGGGGCTTAGCAATGCAGCTTAGTTACCATTATCTGTCGCCTATGCACAGAGAAGCCCCATTGGATCGTCATAACTTCCTTATAACTTGTGTCTAGTCTAGAAGATAGAAAGATTTTTTCGGAGTGCTGCCTGACAGAAGATTCAAGCCTTTTCCTCTGATTCAAACGTTAAAAATTGGCTTTGACTCTCAACCGTTTTATTAAACTCTGGAGATTTACCGGTATACCCTTCGTCAGATGAACTCAATGTCCAGATTTATCGCTTTGAGAAAATCGTTGAGCTGTCGGAGGCTACCAAACCAGCTGTAAGAAGAGTCTGAAAAACGTAGACAGCGGAGGGGGTTAGAATTGCTAAAGTTAGGTTCATCTAACATCGAGAGCAACCCGACAGTCTCTCTAACAGAATCTGTTGAGCGCTGTCGGCAGGTTGTGGCCACTTACGACCGCACTTTTTACGCCGGGTCGTTTCTGCTTGCCCCGCCCCAGCGACGGGCCCTATGGGCTATTTACGCCTGGTTTCGTCAAAAGGACGAAATTATTGACGGCCCGGGCGAGCTGTCAGTGAAGCAAACCAAACTAAACAACTGGGTTGAACAGTTACAGGATCTGTTCTCGCTATCTGAGCCTGCAATCCCTACCGACATTGCATTAATTGAAGCTGTCCAGCGCTACCATATTCCTATCGTGCTGTTTCAAGACATGCTCAAGGGCCAGCAGATGGATCTAGCCCTCGATCGCTATCCTACTTGGGAAGACTTACGCCTGTACTGCTACCGGGTTGCCGGTACTGTCGGTGCTGCGTCTGCTTATGTCCTTGGTGCCAGTTCTGAAGCAGCTACGGCGGCAGGTCTAGAAACTTTAGGGATTGCCATGCAACTGACAAACATCCTCCAGGATGTGGGCTCAGACGCTAAACGAGGACGGATTTATCTTCCTCTTGCCGATCTTGACCGATTCGACTATCCAGAACAGAATGTGTTTAAGTCCATTGTCGATGATCGATGGCTTGCCTTAATGAGCTACGAGATTGAGCGCGCACAAACCCTCTATGACTGGGCAGAACAAGAAATGGTAGCGCTTCCTAGAACCTGCCGCTGGTCGATTGAGGCCGCGTTGATCTGCTATTGCCAGGATCTGAGAGCAATTGAAAGAGACGGATACCAGGTATTTGGTACCCGTCCCCATGTTCCTCTCAGATGGAAAGCCAAGGCTCTTGGGACGGCTTGGTGGCGGTCGATTGCTTTTCCTGGTGTTGCAGATTAGCCCTCACAAAGTCCTCAGATTTTCTATTTAGGATGTAGTTGGGATTTTAGGCGGTTTACGACGATACTGAGTACCGTTCGCTACAGCCAGATGGTTGGATCAGCCGGAGGGTTGGCCCAGTGGCCATCAATAGCGCAACAGCCTGCCATTTAGGAGAGATCCAGAATTCTTGGGTTAACACGGTGGAACGAATTGAGCATTTGTTCTGTGACCAAGAGTTTATTCCGCTGTTACAGGTGGTTGGGGTCAATACCCAGTCTGTTCTAAATGAGGTTTGGCAATATAGCCGCCGCCAGATCCTTTAGGACAAGGCTGCGACAACCTATGGTTCTATGCCAAGCAGGATCGCCGTACTCGGTGTCCTAACCTATATGGCGCTAGCTATAACTAACGGGGCGTCAGTCGGTGAAGAAAGTCCGCCGATTGAGTGCAGGGAGGTCAACGCAATGCAAACTCGATTTCGCGATCGCACCCACGCTGGGCGGGCCCTTGCCACCCAACTGACGGCCTATGCGAACCGGTCAGACACGCTCATACTCGGCCTGCCCCGAGGCGGTGTGCCCGTTGCTTACGAGGTCGCCCAGGCGCTCAACCTGCCGCTTGATATTTGTCTGGTACGCAAACTTGGTGTTCCCGGACACAAAGAGCTAGCGATGGGAGCTATTGCCTCAGATGGGGTGCGCGTGTTCAACTATGATGTGCTGCGCGGGTTGGATATTTCCGACAAGACCATGGACCATGTGGTCACTCAGGAACTACACGAGCTGCAGCGCCGAGACCGAGTCTACCGAGGCAACCGACCCCGACCGCAAATTCGAGATCGCATTGTCATTGTCGTAGACGACGGGATGGCCACAGGAGCCACCATGAAGGCAGCGCTGCGGGTATTGAGATCTCAGCAACCTAAGAAGATTGTCGTAGCTGTTCCCATTGCCCCACGCTCGGTCTACCAAGAGCTCAGCGCTGAAGGTATCCAGATGGTCTGTCTAGCTACGCCCGAACCGTTTTACGCCATCGGTCTCTGGTACGAGAACTTTACTCAGACGACTGACAAGCAGGTGCGTACTCTTCTGGCTAGGCGACCAGCCCTCGTTTAAAGGTTGCTTTTAGTATGTTGCTGGCTACTGCACCACACCTAGCTCAACACTGAATTTTACCTACGGAAAAATGACCTGACCTGACCGTGGCCAAAGTTTGAATAGTACCGCAGAGGACGTCCCAGTGAAGGAGAAAACGCTGAGTCACAGGGGCAAGTAGGTCCATGAACGGGACCCATGCCCTTGATAAGGGTATCAGGCTCTTTAACAATCAAACTTGGCCGACTCCTGTCAGGGCAGGCTTAGACGATACCGGTTTCTCGGCGACGATGCACTCCGTGGTTAATGCCATGGCTGCAATCGAGGTAGCATTTTGGAGACCACTGCGGGTAACTTTGGCGGGGTCAACAATGCCCGCATCGAACATATTAACAAACTTGTTTGAGATCGCATCGTAACCAACGTCAAAGGGCTGTGCTTTGACCTGTTCCGTAATCACCGCGCCGTTTTTGCCTGCGTTCTCGGCAATCCGCCGAACGGGGGCATAGAGCGCCCGAGCCACAATCAACGCCCCGATAAGCTCATCTTCGTCTAACTTTTCCTGTGCCCAGGCTTCCAGCTGTGGCGAGAGGTGAGCAAGGGTAGTCCCACCACCGGGGACAATGCCTTCTTCAACAGCAGCCTGGGTGGAATTAATGGCATCCTCCAGTTTGTACTTCTTGTCCTTCATTTCGGTTTCGGTAGCAGCCCCGACCTTAATGACGGCGACGCCACCCGAGAGCTTAGCTAGCCGCTCTTGGAGCTTGTCAGTTTCGTAATCAGAGTCTGTTTCTGCCATCTGGTGGCATATTTGCTCACAGCGAGCCGTCACCGCTGCTTCATTCCCTTCCGCCACAATTGTCGTAGCATCTTTGGTAATGGTGACCCGACGAGGTTGGCCTAACATCTCTATGGTGGTGTTCTCCAGGGTTAGGCCTGTCTCTTCGCTTACAACCTGGGCGTTTGTCAGCACGGCAATATCTTGGAGCATAGCCTTACGACGATCGCCGAACCCCGGTGCTTTGACGGCAGCGACCTTGAGGATGCCCTGCAGCTGATTGATGACCAATGTCGCCAGTGCTTCTTTCTCGATATCTTCGGCAATAATCAGCAGTGGCTTGCCGGTACGTGACACGGTTTCTAGCAGGGGTAACAAATCTTGAATAAGGGCGATCTTCTTGTCAGCCAATAGCACATAAGGCTCATTTAGCAAAACCTCCATCCGTTCGGCATCGGTGATAAAGTAGGGCGAAATGTACCCCTGGTCGAAGCGCATCCCTTCGGTGATTTCTAGTTCCGTGGTCATCGACTTGCTCTCTTCCAGAGTAATCACGCCTTCGCGACCGACTGTCTCCATTGCAGTGGCAATCATCTCACCCACGGTCGTATCGTTCCCGGCAGAGATCGTGCCGACTTGAGCAATCGCTTTCGAATCTTCTACCGGGCGGGCATGGGCCTGAATTTTCTTCACTACGAAATCAGCTGCTTTCTCAATGCCGCGACGGAGGGATATCGCATTGGCCCCGGCGGCCACATTTCTCATCCCTTCTCGAACAATGGCGCTAGTCAGCACCACGGCGGTCGTCGTGCCATCGCCTGCAACGTCGTTGGTCTTTGCTGCGGCTTGACGAATCAGTGCCACGCCCAAATTCTCAATGTGGTCTTCTAATTCGATCTCTTTGGCAATCGTCACCCCGTCATTGATAATTTGGGGCGAGCCGTATTTAGAAGCTAAGACGACATTGCGACCTCGCGGCCCCAGCGTTGAGCCCACCGCCTCAGATAGCAGATCAATACCTTTTTCTAATGCCCGTCGAGCACTATCGTGGTAAAGAACAGATTTAGACATAAACCTTCTCCTAAGCTGAAGATCGCCTGTAAAGCGGCCCGTGGGAAAATTCAGAGTCTTTCTACTTTTCATTCCATAGATAAACTGACGATAGATGGGCCTATTGATATCGTAGGCAGGTGATATGAGGAAGTTATGAGACTTGCACAGATGACGAACTGTGTCGTTCGTCAACAATCCGCGTAAAAGTTGTTAATATAGTAATGGAGAATGTAGAGAATCTACCTCCACCATAGACAAAGCGGTAACGGACTGTTGATGCCGCTCAGGCAAAGGCGGCGCAGCAAGCACAACACCGAACTAGGCTCTCAGAAAGAGGCAACTATGTGAGGGTGTCAGGTCAACTACAGCTCCGTCAATTAGAGAATGGTTCAGGAGGGAACCTTGCAAAAGTCAATAAGCAATGTTTGACGGACCCGATTGGTATTGATCGGGTCCGTCAAACGTTTGGACTTGTTCTCCTGGATCCCTTGTGGACGATGCCATTGCTAGGCGATTATGCTTCGACGAAATCAGCATGACGCTGAACCTGTTTGATATGCAGGGCATCTTGCACCGAACGCTTTGGATGGCTAACCCAAACTGAACAGGCAGCACGGTGACTGACGTAGTAACTGGTACTTCCCAGCAATAGTTCCTTCAGGCCAGACAGTCCCCTGGCTCCCATCACAATTAGATCGGCTTTCCAGGTCTGGGCGGTCTCGCAAACTTGTTCGCCTGCCAGCCCCTGCGACACATCACAGCTCACGTCAATGCCTTCTGCCTGAATCTCTTTGGCCCTCGCCTGCAGCCAAACCCACCAGTCATTGACGTACTTATTCCACTCTTTCTCGTATTGATTCAGCAAAATGCTGCTGTGCTGGACCATGTATTGGCTATCGCTAAACAGTGCTGTTCTAGGACTTCCCGGCTCCCCATCGACCAAAACGTGAAGCAGCCTTAGTGTAGCCCCATAAGACTTAGCCAGAATAATCGCGTCTTCAAGGGCCTCTGCCGACGCCAGCGAGTGGTCCATCGGCACTAAAATATGATCTATCGCCGTTAGACTAGTGGACGTAACCGAAGCCCCTTTGTGTTGTGGTGCGGTATCCTTCTGTTCAGAAGTGAACGCCCTTGCCGACATGCCCTTCGCGTGAATCACGACAACTGCACAGGGAGCGTGGTGCATCACATAATTACTGACGCTGCCTAGCACCATCTCGCCCAGGCCAGTACGGCCGCGATTGCCCACCACGACCAGATCAGCACTCCAAGACGATGCCGCATGACATACCGCACTACCAGGTCTGCCGTAGGCCAGCTCACAGCTGGCTAGTAAATCGGCCTCGCGAGCGATTTCCATCTGTTGGTTCAGCCAGCCTTGATACGTTTCTATAAACTGATTCCAGTCGTGCTCGTAGGTCTCAACCAGGGCAGCGTTCATCAGTGGGTAGTAGTGCTCACTCGTATAAGATAAGCGCTGGGGTGCACCTGGATCGCTATCTGTCAGTACGTGTAACAGCTTTATCTCGGCGTTCAATGTCTGGGCCAGAGCGATCGCGCCTTGCAAGATGCGTGCACTCGTTTCTGAGTGATCCAGAGCCACTAGAATTTTTCGAATCATGATTCTCTCTCCCGCTACGCTTGAGCTATCCTTTCGTATTGGATCGTAAAAAGTTGGGGAAATTGTGAGGTGTGATGTTCGTATCTCCATTTACCTCTGCCGTCTTTACGCGGCAGCCTCAACAGATGAGAGACTGTAATAAAAGAGAGGCTGTGCCATCTTCACAGGTTCCTCAAAATGATTGTTTACCGTAAGTTTGGTGGATCAGTCGGCAGCATCGCTGCAAGAAACTAGCGTTCATGCAGTAGAGTTTAGTCTCGCTGCTACCCCACACAGTGACGTGCATGTTTTGGAGATGACACAAATGACGACCCTCACCCACTGGCGGCCATTCCGGCAAATCGAAAGATGGGAACCATTTGGCGAAATTGAAACACTGCGCCAAGAAATGGACAAACTGTTTGAGCAATTTATGCCGGGTATCCGCAAAGATTCAGGTGGCCTTGGCTTCATGCCATCAGCCGAAATGGACGAAACCGAAACCGAGATTCACCTGAAGTTCGAAGTTCCGGGGATGACAGCTGACGATCTCAGCATCGAAGTCACCGACGACGCGGTTACTGTTAAAGGTGAACGCAAGTCTGAAATGAAGACTGAAGAAGACGGTTATAGCCGGTCCGAGTTTCAGTATGGTCAGTTCGAGCGGGTGATTCCGCTATTGAGCCGGGTCATCAAAGACCAGGTTGCAGCTGAATACAAGGACGGCATCCTCAGCCTGGTTCTGCCCAAATCAGCCGAACCAACGCCAGAAAGCGTTAAGGTCAAGGTGGCCCAATAAGGAGCTACCCAGACGCCGCTTGTGCACCCAGCAGTCGGGTGGCCTGGAGGTTTCTCGGATAGAAAAGGCAGCAGATAGCGGCCTATTGACCGTCTATCTGCTGCTGGTTATATTGTTTTGCACCATGTTGGTTCTATTGCCACATGAACCTTGGCAGCTGACGACAGGATCAATCGATGGCGATCTCGTGAGGGATTTTAGCTCCTCTCAACCGTGCGCCCGTGAAATTGGCCCCAATCGTTTTGGTCTGGGTTAGGTCTGTTTCAATCAGGTAGGCGCCAGCCAAGTCTGCTTGGGTCAAATCTGCCCCGTCAAGATATGCGCGGGTCAGATCTGCATCTCTCAAAATGGCAGCCTTTAAATAAGCCCCTTGCAGATTGGCTCCGCAAAACAGTGAACCAATCAGGTGGGCCTTAGTCAGGTTGGCATATTTCAAATTAGCGCCGTTAAGATTGTTTTCGCTCAGATCTGCTGCGCTGAGATTGGCCCGGCTGAGATTGGCCTGAATAAAGTGAGCCCCACATCCTCGAGCCTGAACCAAGTTAGCCCCTTGTAAGTTGGCCGCGATTAGCTCGGCTCGGCCCAGATGCGCTCGGGTCAGATTGGCTAAACCCATATTGGCACCGTTGAATTTAGCCCCACTCATGACAGCGTCAGAGAGATTGGCCGCGTAAAGATTGGTTCGAGTCAGATCAGCTCGACTCAAATCTGCACCCTGTAGGCAGATCTCTACTAGGCTTGCACCTACTAGATTCGCCTCCAGGAGATCGGCAGCGGTCAGATTGGCCTGGTCGATGGTCGCCAGCTGTAGGTTTGCCTCTAGCAAATCGGACTGGCTGAGATTGACCGCGTATAGATTCGCTCGACCAAAATCAACTCCGCGCAGGTTCATCAGGCTCAAATTGGTCTTGCTCAGGTCAGGAATAATCTCGGGGTGACTCTCTCTCCAGTGGTTCCACTGCGGCACCCCCGACTTTAATTGTGAAAGGTGGGTTGGGTTCGCCATGGCTTTCTCATCTCTACGTACTAATAAAAAGGGTCGATGGCTTTACGATGGGTTTAGTCTGTCAGCAAAAACCGCATGCGACGCTGGTATGCTGAGTCATCTAGCCCTCGACCCACTAATGCTTGCTCCGGTTCAATACGCTGCTCTAACGCCTGAATGCGATGTTCTGTGTCCGGATGTGTGCTTAAAAATTCAGGTATATCGCTAGTTTGTTCCAGCAGCTTCTCAAGAAAATGAACCGATGCAATGGGGGCATAGCCAGCTTGTTTGAGCAGGTCTAACCCCACTTCATCTGCCTCAAATTCGTGTTCGCGACTGTTAGGTCGGCGTAGGGCTAGGTCAACCCCAAGATCGATAATCGCGCTTTGCCCAATGCCGCCTGCTGAGAGAATGCCTTCTGCGATCGCAACTTGCTGCATCTGTTGAATCACGTGTCGTTTTTCGATGTGCCCCATCTCATGCGCAATCACGCTGGCAAGCTGAGCCTCATTGTCAGCAGCTCTTAGCAGACCGGTATGAATGTAGATAAAACCGCCCATCGTCGCAAAGGCATTGATGCTGTCGTCTTTGACGATTTGTACTTGATAGGAAATTTGAGAGCGACGACTCCCCTGTGTCAGGGATTGCGTAATGCCGTCGACATAGCGGCTTAGGGCAGGGTTGTCGTAAATAGCAACTTCTTGGACGATCTGGGTATTGATCTGTCGCCCCATTTCCACCTCTTCTGCGTCCGACAGATTTGCGAGCTGAATAACGCGAACGCCCTGGAATATCAGATCGAACAGGCCCGCCTCAGCAGAATAGGGTGTGGCGCAGAGCCCACCCGCTGCCAAGACTACGGCTAAAGAAGGGGCCAAAAAGGGTCTCAGCCAACGATAACGAGGTAAACAAACCGCATGTGAAGTCTTCATATCTGTAGCTTACAAACCACTTTTGAGAAACCTATGAGGACGATCAAGGCCGCTCCAGAACCCTCACAATTTCCTCATAGGCCGCACGATAGGATAGCGTCACAAACCGATCGAGCCGATGGACGGCATTTAAGGGGTATGCCAGGCAAACACGTCCAATATTCGTACCCTGTGTCTGATTGGTTCGCTGTAGTTGCTGACTGTGAGGGGCCCTGTCCAATGAAACAATCCTCGCTTAGCGTCTATTTAGACATCATTCAAGAGTTGTTGACCTGCCCCAGCGGGGAAGAGTGGATTCGGCTCAAACACCACGAAGACCAAGTCAACCCTGAACTAGTTCAAGTGATGGAACAAGTCGCCTCGCAGCTGATTCGCGAAGGTAACCGTGATACAGCGATTTTTCTGCATAATTGGGCAGCTAAGCTGCATCACATTGTCGTTAAAGGAACCACCCCACAAGCACCAGGAAGCGACCAGTCTGACGACTATTTAGCGATTATCGAAGCACTGCTCAGCTGTGAAGAAGAAGAAGAAGCATCGCTTCTCACTGCTCACCAGGATTTAATCGGACCGGGGCTGATTCAAAAAATGAATCAGGTGGTGCAGCAACTACAGCAGCAGGGCGCTACCCAGCAGGCGCGACGCTTGCAGGGCCTAGCCGATGAGCTCAGTCAAGTGTGGATTAAGACCCATGCATTTCAACCTGCGCTACAGAAGACTAAGGCTCACGTACCCACGCCTGCAGTTACCCAGTTGTCAGCGACCACACCTGTGGCAGATCCATCCGACAGGCCGGTAGAGACGGCTCAGCCACAGCAGCCAGCAGGTTTCATCTCGGCTGAGATGCCGATGACATCAGCCTTACAGCTCAAAATTAATCAACAGTTTGCCGATGCCATCAGTGGGATTGCGCGTTCGCTCCATCAGCTCAATCAAACCCTGACGACACAAATTATCGATCGGCCCCACACAGACAATCCACTTTGGTATATGGATGCCTTAGAACGGGCTGCCACTGCGCAATGGCTACTTACAACTGAAGAAATTGAGCGTTTAATCGGGGTCAAACCAAAATGTCACGGGAAAGACAAAAGCTATCAGCGAGGTATCTGGATGTTTACCAAAGTTGGGAAACTGGGTGCCCAGACAGCCTGGCAGGTAACCAAAGCTCAGCTAGACAGAACTCAGTCAAGCAAGAACCCGTTAGACTGCGGGGTAGACGACAGCGTACTAGGCGGCGAAGCTTTCGGCGATCGTCCGCTCGATGCTAAGGATGTCCTCAACGGTATATCTGCTGGGGGTTCATCTGCACATTTATCAGAGACGCCTGAGATAGCGGACCTTTGGGCTTAATCAGCTGGAAGAGGACTTGCCTAGTCCTAGCCGCTGCCTCGCCTCCATCGTCGTAGACGATGGAGGCGAGGCAGGCCATCTCATCCCAACGCTTGGGTACCCTGTCCGACTACTACCGTTCTATCGTGAGCTGTTCGGCTAGCAGTTGTCTAAGCCGACGAAGGGCGGCGAGTATAGCAGCCAGCGACCTTATAGCAGCCGCCAGTGACCTTAGGACAAGGCTGCGACACCTATGGTTGTGTGCTGAGCAGGATAACCTTACTTGGTGTCCTAACCTATATGGCGCTAGCTATAGGATAAGTGCGCATGCGTATCTGTTTGAGATGAGCTAGAACGAGAAAGCCTTCGCAAACGCTTCTCGGGTCACTGGCTGTTGCAAAATCAGACCTTCGCCCCCCAAGGGCGCGTTTTCATCTACGGGCTGCCCAGCGACAGAAAAGTAAACGGCTGCGTCAGGGTCTAGACTAGTCACCGTGTACAGTACCTGACCCACTCGATGGATCATTGAGCTGGCACCGCCGCCTGCGGCAAACTCTTTTGAGAGGTCGATATAAATTCCCTCAGGTTCGACTCTCAAGTCGAGTAGTTGAGTTCCTCTAGGTATCGCTGTGAATGCTTCGTCAAGATCGATCGACGCTGCTAGGAGGTCGTCCATCACTGAGGTGAGGATGATCTCTGAAGTGCCTTTTAGATCCAAGCGTGGGGACTGAGGCGACATCAAAATTTGCCCTACGTCTTGCCCTACGTCTACTGTCAACCAGTACAGCTGTGGCTGAGCATCAGCCGGTACAACGAACTGAGTAAATGGATTGGTGGGTACAGATGACAGCGCATCAGACAGATTGATGACCGATACGGGCATAACCTTTGTGGCGCTGTTAAGGCGACTCTGGGCAGTCCACCAATATCCCCAACCCGCTGTTCCACCCAGTAGTAAGGCAAACAGGTACATTTCTACAGTGCGCCAGTTAAAAGACGACACTGATTTGCGATTAATTGTTGTTTGAGTGCCCATTGCTATATTCTCTCTTCGAGCAGCAGCAGCCTCTAACGACATGAAAAGCAGTCAAAGTAGCCGTTGGCTGTACTTCTAACCTATATCAACCTCTTGAGATTCCTGTGAGGATGTTAATAGCGTTATTTAGGTCAACATCTAATTCTTTATTGTGGGACTGAGCCGCTGCTTTGATCTTCACAAGTTCCCCAAAATCATTATCTAGCGTAGTGGCAGGACAAAGCATAGGAGTAAAACATATGGAGCGGTTCGACTATGTTGTTTTGGGTGCTGGCTTGGGGGGACTATCTGCTGCGGCTTGCTTGACCCAGCAGGGATACCGCGTAGCGGTTTTAGAAAAGCACTATTTGCCGGGCGGATGCTGCCATACGTTTGACTATGGCAAGTATCGCTTCTGCGCCGACGTTCATTATATTTCAGGCTGTGGTCCTGGCAAGACAATCGACCAGTTTCTCAAATACATTGGTCGTGAGGTGTCGTTTAACTCCTTAGATGCGGACTGCATTGACCGTATTGTTACACCCGAGGTCGATTTTCGCATTCCACTGGGCTGGGAGAAGTTTCGAGCGCGCCTGCTGAGCACTTTTCCTGACGAAGCCTACGAGATTAACCGCTACTGCGATACGATTGCCCAGCTGCATGCTGAAATGGGGCAACTCACCCAAGAGATTAAATGGTTTGATCAGACCTGGTCTGATTGGCTAAGCCTGCCAAAATACTGGAATCTTTTTCAAAAGAGAACTTGGACACTGCAGGATCTCTACGATGAGGTGGGCCTATCGCCAAAACTTCAGGCGCTGCTCGCTGGACAGAGTGGTGACTATGCACTGCCACCCAAAGAGATCGCCCTACTAACCCATGTGTCTCTTGTGGGAGACTATGCTGAGGGAGCTTACTACCCCAGACATCATTTCCAGGACTTGGTTGAAACCATTGTTGATGCCATTACGGCAGGCGGTGGAACGGTACGGTATTCGACCCCTGCTGAGCATATCGAGTTGGCTGACAACAAAATTTATGGCGTAATCGCAAACGGTGAGCTGTACCAAGCAACCCACGCCTACATCAGCGATTTGGATCCGAAGCTGACGGTTGCGCTGATGTCTCCGGCGGATGGTTTGGATCATCGTGAGCGCGATCGCTTGACCGATTACGAGTATTCGACCAGCGCGTTTAATGTTTACTTAGGGCTAGACGAACGCTTCGAGCCTGAACGTTACGGGCTGGGTAACTGGAATATTTGGTACTACCCTAGCGGCAATCTCAATCAGGCCTATGACAACCAGCTAGCGGATGACCTGGATCATCCCTGGATTTTTGTTTCTTGTCCGACGCTCAAGTCAGACGCCGCCGGTATGGCCCCAGCGGGACACCACGTTCTAGAGGTGGCAACGGTGTGCCCCTACGAACCCTTTAAGCAGCTGCACAACACCGACATGAAGGCCTACAAGGCTAAGAAGAAACGCGTCTTTCAGCAGGTGATGGTGAGCCTTAGAGACCTAATTCCCGACGTAGATAAATATATCCGCATGAAGGTCTACGGTACCCCTACTACCAGCGAACATTATTTGGGCCAGCCCGAGGGAAATATCTATGGGGCAAAACTGGTGCCCAAGCAGGTGGGGCTAAACCGCCTAGGCTTCCGAACAGCCCTACCCAATCTCTATCTGGTGGGGGCGAGTGCTGGCTATCCTAGCATTCCGGGAGTGATTAGCAATGGTATGAACGTCGTTGAACTGATCACTGGAAAATCGATTCGCCAACGTCCGCCTGCTGCGGCGCAGCGCCTACCTGTTGCTCATTAGCACAGTTCCGTTCAGCTGACTGCGTTTTCCAATCAGGAGGCCATTATGAGCTATAAACACGTTGTCATGACACAGTTTGGTGGGCCAGAGGTACTACAGACTGTTGAAGAACCCTACCTACCTGAGCCGCTGTCTGGTGAAGTGAGAATTAGAGAACTTGTTGCCAGCGCGGCCTTTACGGATGTGATGATCCGTAAGGGGAAATACCCTGGCATTCAAGCAAGCCTGCCATTCTCACCCGGTTACGACATGGTAGGTATTGTCGATAAGCTGGGCCCTGAGACAACAGAATTTGAGGTCGGGCAGCGAGTGGCGGCACTAACGGTTACGGGAGCCTATTCTGAATATATTTGCTTACCCGAAAGTAGCCTGGTGCATGTCCCAGAAGGCTTGGACTCAGCAGAAGCTGTCAGCCTGATTCTGTCTTATGTCACGCCCTATCAAATGCTGCATCGGCTGGTCCAGGTCAAGCCGGGCCAGCGCATTCTCGTTCACGGTGCGGGTGGGGCCGTGGGCACGGCCATGCTACAGCTAGGCAAACTGCTGGACCTAGAAATGTACGGCACGGATACAGCGTCTAAACAAGCGCTGATTGCGAGTTTGGGAGCGGTCCCCCTCGACCATGAACATGAAAACCTAACAGAATGCCTCCGCGCCCTTACGGGGGAAGGTTTTGACGCGATCTTTGATCCCATCGGTGGCCGCAGCCTACCGAGATCGTTTCGCCTACTTAAACCCGGTGGCATGCTAGTTGCCTACGGGTTCCAAACTGCAGTTCTGGGCAAAGGGGGGAGTGTGCCCCTTGATCTGATACGGCTGAAGCTGTGGGACTGGCTACCTAATGGTCGCTCGACCCGCTTCTACTCAATCGGAGCCCTTTACAAACAGCATCCAGACTGGTTCAAAGCTGATCTGAGGCAGCTATTCGAGCTGCTTGACCAGGGCCAGCTCAAACCGGTGATTGCGGGACAAATACCGCTGAGCGAGGCGAAACTTGCCCATGAGGCCATCGAGGCGGGAAACGTCCAGGGCAAGATCGTTTTGACGATGGCCTAAAGATACATAAACCTTGGCCATGTCCAGAACTGGCGTTTTTCTGGCGGGGAAAGCTACAGGTTTCAACTTGGCCGTGGTTTAGCTAGCGCCATTTATGTTAGGACACCGAGTGCAGTACTCCTGCCTGGCACAGAGCAAAATGGCGTCGCAGCCTTGTCCTCAGGTTATTGGCGGCTACAAAATCAATGCCCTTTCACGACATGTTCAGATTTGGGGGGTAGCTTGGGAATAAAGCAAGTGTTAGGAGCGTATTTCCATGGCGATTCGTCCACTCACTAAATCTGAAATCGATACGCTGTTTATTCAGCTCACGCTGGCAGGGCTGATTCCAGGCCGAGACTTTAAGTTCAACGGAACGGGCCAAATTATGGCGCGAAAAGAGGTCTGGTCAATTGTTCAAAGAATTCGACCTGTTCCTGATGAAGGAAGCTGTGGTTGGGGCGTTGAGCAACCCGATCCGCAACAAGTTAGCGCCGTTGAGCGCTCATGTTGAGAGTTCATCAAAAGCACTGAACAATATAGAGTGTTTCAATTTACAAACACCTGTCCAAGGAACGCTGAACCCGCGCTAGCTTAGGCGTAGTCAGGCAAACTCGACGTTAACTTCTGTTGAAGGACTGTTGGTTTTTACCGACCACTGTTCTGGCCTATTCAAAGAGAGACGTTTGATACTGCAGGGGGTTTAGCATGAAGATTCTTCTGATTGAAGATGATCAGACCCTGGTAGAAATTTTGGTCAGTACCCTGACGACAGAACATTACGCTGTCGATGTGGCAGCGGATGGCCAGTCGGGGTGGGAAATGGCGTCTGCGTTTGGCTATGACCTGATTTTGCTGGACGTCATGCTACCGAAGCTAGACGGGATTAGCCTTTGCCGGAAGCTGCGATCGCACGGTAGCCAAACCGCCATCCTGCTACTAACCGCTAAAGACACCAGCACCAGTAAAGTCATGGGGTTAGATGCGGGCGCAGACGACTACATGACCAAGCCCTTTGATCCGGCTGAGCTGCTGGCCCGGATTCGAGCCCTACAACGACGAGAACCTGCGACGCGACGGCCCGTTCTCACCTGGGAGGGCCTCTCCATAGATCCCAGTACGCGAGAGGTGAGCTATCGCAGTGAGCCCCTTTACCTGCGGCCCCGAGAATACGACCTGCTCGAATTGTTTCTGCGCCACCCCCAGCGAGTCTTTAGCCGAGGCAGCATTCTCGATCACCTCTGGTCGTTTGAGGAGTCCCCTGGCGAAGAGACGATCACTGCCCACATTAAGGGGTTGCGGCACCACCTCAAAGCGGCAGGCGTGCCCCACGATCCGATTGAAACGGTCTATGGCATTGGTTATCGACTGCGGACCGCTGAGCCTGCGGCGACGACCGCTCCCCAAACGGCGACCGCTGCGATTTGGGAGCGGGCTAAAGCCCGTCTGCGCGAACGCATTGCGGTGATTGAACAGGCGATCGCGGCGGCTAGTGCGGATGTGCTGGCTGATGAGCTGCGTCAGCGGGCTGAAACGGAAGCCCACAAGCTGGCGGGTTCTCTGGGCATGTTCAACTTCGATCAAGGCTCAGCGCTAGCCCATCAGGCAGAGCAAGCCTTCCACGATTGGCCCGCGCTCCCCCCTCGGCAGCGGACCCAAATGGTTGAACTGACGGAAGCCCTGAGTCAGTCGGTACGGCAAGCGATTCGGTGTGACACGCCGGAGTTATTCAACGCAGGCGAAAGGGGTGACCTAAACAACTGGGGAGAGGGAGCTATGCCCCCAGTTGTTCAGGTCGCCCCCCGTCTGTGGGTTGTTAGCCAAGATTCAGCGTTCTGTGAGGCCTTAGCCGCAGCTGATTCTGCCATCAGTTGGACCCTTCAAGTGCAGGAGGATGCGATCGCAGCTTGTACAGCACTAACGCAGCACCGTCCCCATTTGGTATTGCTTGACCTGGCTGGGGCTGACTCGCTATCCACTGAGGAGAGTACGTTTCTGGCTGAGCTACAGACGCTGACGCCGAGCGTGCCCGTCTTGGTTCGGGCCGATCCCAGCACGTTGCTCGACCGAGTAGCGCTAGCCCGTCTGGGGAGTCGAGGATGGGTGTCGCCGACAGAGTCAGTAACGGCAGTGCTGGTGACGGCTGCGGAGCTGTGGATGCGATCGCGCCCCCAAGCCGCCACCCTGTTGGTTGTCGATGATGATCTGCAGGTGCTAGAGGCCGTGCGGTGTTTGCTCGAACCCTGGGGGCTAATCGTTTTTACCCTGAACGATCCGCGCCGATTTTGGACCGTGTTCAACGACGTCCGGCCTGATCTGTTAGTACTGGATGTTGAAATGCCCTATATCGACGGTCTGGCCCTCTGCCAGGTTGTTCGCAGTGACCTGCAACAAAACCATGTTCCGATTCTGTTTTTGACGGCTCATACCGATGCGGCCACCCAGTACCGGGTGTTTGAAGTCGGGGCAGACGACTACATCGCTAAGCCGATTGTGGGTCCGACGCTGATTACCCGTATTCTCAATCGCCTGGAACGCTCGCGGCTACGGCAGTTGCGCTACTCGTCATGAACCAGTCCCCTCAACCGGTTTTTTCCCCGCTTAGCCCTGCGGCACAGGTCGGCTGGCTACCGACCGTGGTTGGCACGGTTACGGTGCTGATCACGCTGCTGCTGTGGCGAGTGCTGCGCCACTTCGAAGCCCAGCCTGCCCCGGCCTTGTTGACCCAAGCCCAGTCTTGCCTGCCAACGCTCGTCCTGATTGGTGGGCTAGTGATGGCCGGGCTACTGACTGGGATCGTCTGGCTAATCCAAACGATGCGCTTTAGAAACGCGCTGCTGACCGAAGAGATTGCGGAACGGCAGCGGGCCGAGCAGAACCTGGGCCTCTTTTTTGATGTTTCTGTTGATATGCTCTGCATCGCCGGTACGGATGGCTACTTCAAACGGGTTAACCCTGCTTTCGAAAAAACGCTGGGCTATACGCCTGACGCGCTGATGGCTCAGCCATTCATTGAGCTGGTCCATCCGGATGACCGAGCTGCGACCCTGGCCGAAGTTGAAAAGCTGGCAACGGGCATTCCCACCATCAGCTTCGAAAATCGCTATCTCTGTCAGGATGGCACCTACCGCTGGCTAACCTGGGCAACGTTCCCAGATGTAGAGACGGGGCTGCTGTACGCGGTGGCACGCGATACGACCAACCGTCGGGCCGATGAAGAAAACCTCGCCATGTTTGGGGCTAGCCTCAAACACCTGCATCGCATTAATACGACCCAGTACCAGACGTTTGATGCGCTCTTTAGGGACTGCCTGGAAACCGGCTGTCAAATCTTTGGTCTTGAAACTGGCATCATTAGCCAGATTGAAGAGGAGGTGTACACGATTCGCTCGGTGCGTTCCAACATTGATGCGCTGGCGGCGAACGACTGCTTTGACTTGGCCGATACCTACTGCGCTGCCGTCGTGCATGAACACCAGACGGTTGCCTACTCGCAGGTCAGCCATATGGTCGAAATGCAGGGGCATCCGGTTTATCAAACACTACGGCTAGAAAGCTATCTGGGCACACCCATTTTTGTGAATGGAGACATCTACGGCACGCTAAACTTTTCTTCGACGACACCCCGGGCGGCTAAGTTTTCGCGCCACGAGCAGGAGATTATCGAGCTGATGGCCCAAAGCATTGGTCGGTTTCTCGCTGCTGACCTAGCCCAAAAGCAGCAGCAGGCGGCTGCGGCCGCCCTGCGCGAAAGCGAAGCGCGATTTCGCATGGTGGCCAATAGCGCCCCGGTGCTGCTATGGATGGCCGATACTGACAAACGCTGTACGTTTTTTAACCAAACCTGGCTCAGCTTTACCGGACGAGCAATTGAGCAAGAATTGGGCCATGGCTGGGCCGAGGGTATCCATCCCGACGACCATGAGCGTTGTCTAGAGACGTATACCGTTGCCTTTGATGCCCGCCGTAGCTTCGAGATGGAGTACCGACTGCAGCGGGCCGATGGTCAATACCGCTGGCTGCTGGACCGAGGCGTGCCCCGGTTCACGCCGGACGGTGGCTTTGCGGGCTACATCGGTACCTGCATCGACATCAGCGATCGCCATGAGGTTGAAAAACTGAAGGACGAGTTTATCTCAGTAGTCAACCATGAGCTGCGCACGCCGCTGACGTCTATCTTAGGCTCGTTGGACCTGCTGGCCAGCGGCGTGCTAGCGACTAACCCCGAAAAGGGCCAGCGCATGCTGCAAATTGCCGCCAGCAGTGCCGACCGATTGGTTCGTCTGATCAACGAGATGCTCGACATTGAGCGGATTGAGTCAGGCAAAATGACCATGAATAAACAGGTGTGTGACAGCGCTGACCTCATGACAACGGCCATTGAGGGGATCCGTAGCCTAGCGGACCAAGCAGACATCCAGTTAGACGTGACGCCGCTGTCAGCCCGAGTTTGGGCTGACCCTGACCGTATCATTCAAGTCTTTACCAATTTGTTGGGCAACGCCATCAAGTTTTCTCCGCCAGGTTCGACAGTCCGGTTGACGGCCGTGATCGGGTCAGAAAACAACGGCATAACCACGAATGGGAGCGACCCTGTGCTTTTGCCCAGCCCCACCCAGCGGGTGCGGTTTCAAATAACGGATGAGGGGCGCGGCATCCCTTCTGATAAGTTAAAGACCATCTTTGATCGGTTTCAGCAGGTCGACGCCTCCGACTCTCGCCAGCGGGGTGGGACAGGGCTGGGGTTGGCCGTCTGTCGGAGCATCGTGCAGCATCATGGCGGGGGCATTTGGGTCCAAAGCGGGTTGGGGGAAGGCAGCACCTTTTTCTTCAGTTTGCCGGTACTGCCCCCGCCTAAGCCGGTTGTACCGCCCGATCCCCATCAACCCCTAGTGCTGGTGTGCGATGACGACCCATCTGTGCGAACCGTCCTTCAAGCCATGCTAGAGCACCAGCGATACCGGGTGATTACGGCAGATTCAGGACGAGCCGCATTGGATCGGGCAGTTGCTGAATCACCCGATGTGATTTTGCTCAATCTGATGATGCCAGAGATGAACGGCTGGGATACGCTGGCAGCGCTGAAGGTGCGATCGCAAACCCAAACCATTCCCGTCGTGATTCTCAGCGGCCTCAGCCCCGAAGAAGACACCCAACTGCAGTCAGAAGTCAGCCACTGGGTCGTTAAACCCCCCAACGAAACCACGCTCTGTAAAGCGCTTCAGCAGGCGCTGGTCTCACAAAAGCATGCTCAGGTACTGATCGTGGAGGATGACCCTGACCTGGCCCACGTGCTGATGACGATTTTCGAAAGTCACCACATTACACCGCACCATGCCGCCACTGGCCAGGCGGCGATTCAGCTCAGTCAACAGGTTCTGCCGGATCTGCTGGTCTTAGACCTGAGCCTGCCTGAGAGCGATGGTTTTGCCGTTGTCGATTGGCTACGGCAGCACAATCAGCTGTACCGCGTGCCTTTGGTGGTCTATACCGCCCAAGATCTCGATGAGGACGAGCGCCATCGACTGCGGTTGGGGCAGACCCTGTTCTTGACCAAGGGGCGCGTTTCTCCCGAAGAATTCGAAAAACAAGTCATGCAGCTCATTAGCCGTATTACTTGTTTTCAGCCGAGTTAACATCAATCGGTAACCCAGACACGCCATGAAGCACGTCCTGATTATTGATGATGATGCAGACATTCGGGAAGTCGCCCAGCTGGCGCTGGAGACGGTGGGTGGGTGGCGAGTCTCAGTGGCCAACTCCGGTCCCGATGGGCTGACTCAGATGCTGACGGACGCCCCAGACGCTGTTTTATTGGATGTGATGATGCCTGACATGGATGGGGTTGAAGTGTTCAACAGAATGCAGTCTGATCACCGAACTCAGAACATTCCGGTGATCTTCATGACCGCAAAAACCCAGACGACTGACCAGCAACGTTTCTTAGCATTGGGGGCTGCGGGAATTATTACCAAACCCTTCAAAGCCATGCTGCTGGCCGATCAGATTATTGATCTGCTGCATTGGCAAACCTGACACAGTCGCTTTCAGAACTTTTTCACTTTTAATCCGTAAGGTTTAAGGTATCTCAGACTGTCTAACTTCTCTGAGGGAATGTGTCCCATCTCAGCTACAAGCCCGGTCAGTACACCCCTGCT
>CAWUKV010000007.1:0-54967 GCA_963923025.1 uncultured bacterium | reverse complement strand
CAGGCGATTGGCGTAGCAAAAATTACGCTCTAGAACTTCTCATACAACCTCTTAGCCCAGAACAGCTGGTTGCTAGGAACACCGCCCCAGCGGCGCAAACGCCCCAACAGCAGCAACTGCTACAGCCCTCAGACACGCTCATCGCTGAGCTAAAAGCAGCCGACATTCTGCTGCTGACCACGCCGATCTACAACTTTTCAGTGCCAGGGATGCTCAAGGCCTATATTGACCAGGTCTGCCGCCCGGACCGGACCTTTCGCTACACCGAGGATGGACCGGATGGGTTGCTTAGCTGCCTTGCCTACCTTGTGATTACGTCAGCGGGTACGCCTATCGATAGTGAGGTGGACTTTGCAACGCCCTATCTCAGACATGTTCTGGGCTTTATGGGCATTGATGAAGTGACGGTGATTGGGTGCGATGGCAATTGGCAAGACCTAGACCAGCGCTTCCAGCTGGCACTCGATCAGATTGACAGCCTAGAGCTTTAGCTGTGGACTTTACCGTCAGGCATAGTTGTCCCGGTCAGGATGGCCCCTGCCAGGTTAGCGCTGCTCATCTCCACACCCGAGAGAATGGCATCCGTCAGGTTGGCTTTGACCAGATTGGTGCGCCCCAGGTAAGCGTGGGTCAGGTCAGCGTTGGTTAAATCCGCGCCGCTGAGGTTGGCCCGACTAATATCCGATCGCAGCAGTCGAGCCTTGATCAGGACAACTTCAAACAGCTGGGTCCCCAATAGCTTGACGTCGGTAAAGTTGACCTCCAGTAGGTTAGCCCCGGTAAAGTCGCAGCCAGAGAGGTTGGCTCGCTGGGCACGGGTGCGAGTCATTTGGGCATAGCGCAGGTTGGCCCCCTCCAGATTGGCATCGGACAGGGAGGCGCTAGTGAGGTTGGCCCCGTTAAGGTTAGCCCCACGTAGGTCGGCCTCTTTGAGAAAGGCTTCGGCCAGGTTGGCCCCGCTCAAATCGACATTGGCCAGGTCGGCCCCTTTTAGGTTGGCACCCCGCAGGTCTACCTGCCGCAGATGAGCACCGCGCAGATTGGCCTGTTCACTGCGCAGTTCCTGCCGCAGGTTGGCTCCCCGCAGGCAGGCTCCGGTCAGATTGGCCCCGCTCAAATCGGCGTTGCGCAGGTCTGCATCCGCTAGGTTCACATCGAACAGGTCGGCCAGGGTCAGATCTGCCCCTCGCAGGTCAGCGGCCTGCAAGCTGGCCCCGTGCAGGTTGGCATCGCTGAGGTTCGTGAAAATTAGGTTGGCCTGGTTGAGGTTGACACCGCTGAGGTTAGCGTGGCTGAGGTTCGCCTTTTGAAAGTTCGCGCGACTCAGGTAGGCAAAGGTGAAGTCAGTTCTTTCGAGATCGGCCTTGGCAAAATTAGCCCCGATCATATCGGCGTTGCGAAGGCGCATGCCTGCCAGGCACAGCTGGCTGAAATCAGTTTGGCCGCTGTTGTAGCGCTGTAGTAGTTCCCGACTATCCATTGCTTAACCTTGCTGACTATCTGGCGGCGGGTTCTGCCATTGCCGCCACGGGCTGACTTCCCCTTTGAGGTACCGACGGCTGCACCTTGGGGTAGTAAGGCTCAATCGCCATTAAAATGGCGCTGATCACCGGCTCGTTCTCGTTCGGATCGTCCAAACAGTGGGAGATGATGGTGAGCTTGCTTTCTAGATCGGAGAACGTGGGGCAGTATTCAAACGCCTCGCGCAGGAAATCTTCTAGCGTTTTGTTCCGTAGTACAGCCCACTCCACCGGGCTGCCGGTAAACGGACTTTGCAGCGTTGAGTAGAGCAGAATCTTGGCCCGCAGCGGATTGCAGTATTTGATGATGTCGAGACGCAGCTCAAACAGGTCGGTGCGATCTCGAATTTCGGCAGCGGCGACGGCGGGAATAGGCGTGAGCGGCTGGGCCGAGTAGGCAACTGTCGCCTCGGGGTGGGTCGGAGCAGGCGTGGCAGCAAAGCAAGTGTTCGGGCTGGTACTGTCACTGGCGTGCTGTAGGCCAGGGGTCGACACCAGCGCCAGCTCTGCCGCAGCACTGTAGAGGGGCGAAAAGGCACGGAAGATGGTGTCGACGACTTTGGTGTACTGGGCTTTGCGGTTGAGGTGCTGAAGCAGATAGCGCAGTCGATACTTCAGATCTCGGGGTGAGGGAGCCAGCTGATAGAGCTGCTCCACCAAGATTTCGGTATCGGCCTGGTCAACCTTCTGCTGATCCTTTTCCCAAACCTTATGGCAAAGGCAATACAACACCTTTTTGATCCGAATGCTTTGGGCGTCCTGGTCCAGGATCTGAGCAACTTGCTGGTAGCGGTCTTTGATGTCAGCTGCACCGGACGGCGATGAGGATGGAGTCAGCAGCTGAGCCGCAGACGGGCTACCGTATATGGGCGTTACAGCTGCGAGGATTGCTTCGGCAACTTCGGAATAGGTTTCCTTTCGGTTGAGCGTCGCCACAATTCGGTACAGGCTGGCGCGACACTGCTCCAGGCTAGGG
This sequence comes from uncultured bacterium, assembly GCA_963923025.1. Classification (GTDB taxonomy): domain Bacteria; phylum Cyanobacteriota; class Cyanobacteriia; order Phormidesmidales; family Phormidesmidaceae; genus CAWUKV01. The sequence continues at coordinate 52,471 of CAWUKV010000007.1, read as the reverse complement.
TTCCGGGTGACCAACCCTTCGATGAGGCCCCGCAGTGAAAACTGATCCAGCACCGTGGCATCGTTTTCCCAAAGATTTTGACAGGTCCCAAACAGCAGCTTTTTGATCCGCAGGTGGTTGGGGTGCTGCGATAGCGTCTGTAGGGCCTGCTCTAGGGTGACCTCTGGGCTTGAACGCGTGGCAAACGGCAGCGTCGGGTCGGTCTTTTCGGGTTCAGCCGCGATCGCAGGCCGAATCTGATAGGCGGGGACTGGCTCTTGGATGTTCTTTAGCGATAGCGGTCCTAGAAATGTCGCATCCAGCTCTAGCCGACTTTTGACGACGTCGTACACAATCTGGGAGACGCAAATTTCACCCGGTGGGGCAAACGCTTCCAGGCGGGCGGCGATGTTGACCCCGGTGCCCATCATGTCGGACTCGTTGATGTACACATCACCCAGGTGAATGCCAATGCGATGCACGAAGTGATCGCTGGTGACGTCGCTGTTGCCGCCCAAACTTTTTTGCACGGCTAGGGCACAGTCAACGGCCTGTACAGCGCTGAAAAAATACATCAGCAAGCCGTCGCCAGTGGTCTTCAGGACCTGCCCTTCAAACTGTTCGCAGAGCTGGCCGATGTGGTCGAGGTCTTTGTGAATCAGGGCCAAGGCCCGCTCTTCATCTGCAGACATCCGGGCACTAAAGCCGACCGCATCGGTAACCACAATGGCAGCCAATACGCGCTGACTGCTTGGTGATGGCGGGGCTGCACCCATAGAGAAACCGATTAATCAACTCACGACCTGTCTTAAGGTGCCCCAGGCCGATGAGCTATCCAGTGCGTGAATCTACGATTTCCAGCAGAATTTATCGTGTCTTTTTATTCTGCGGAAATTATGCAGAGGCGAAGATGTTGCGCCTGGTATGACCAGATTTAGGGAGGGTTTACTGTACCCGAGCTATGTGACCCCAACGCCCCTAGGCCTGAAACGTCGTCAAGAGAATCGGCCCCAGCAAATACTGATGCTGGCTAACGGTCAGCCCCGCCTGCTGAGCTAGGTCTGTTCTAGCTGACGGGCTGTAGCAGCGGATATCCCCAGCAAAAATCGGGATCTGTAGCGTGTCCTGACCACTCAGACGGCTAGGGGTATAGTCTGCCAAATAAAAGGCCCCACCGGGTTTGAGCACACGTTTCACCTCCCGAAGGACGGCTAGCGGGTCAGGGTAGTGGAGAAAGCTAATGGTGCAGAAGGCCGCATCAAACTGGTCCGCTTCGAAGGGTAGCTGGTCAGTCCGTCCCTGTTGGTAGGTGATGCGAGCTGGGGCTGGGTTTTGCTGCTCGGCCTGGGCCAGCATTTCTGGAGAAAAATCGTAGCCCACCCCCGTTAGCTGGGGTCCTGCCTCGACCAGGCGCATCAGCAGCTTGCCGGTTCCGCAGCCCAGGTCTAGAACGTGAGGGTTGGCCGGTAGGCTGACGGATTCTAGTAGGCGGTTGTGGACGGCCTGATAAAAGCTTGTGGTTAGGGGACTGTCGTAGAACGCCGCCCAGCGATTGAAAATGTCGAGTTTGCTCAGCGACGCCATCAGTCCCACCGGGTGAAGCTACAGCGACTGCTGGAGGAGGGTCGCCAATTTCTCGGCGCTGTCTTCAACGGCAAGGTGCTGCGCGGCCTTGGACATGGTGTCCAACTGGTCAGGGGAGTCGAGTAGGGTGAGAACGCGATCGCACAGTTCGTCAGCCGTTAGCTCATTTTGCCGATAGACCTTTGCTGCCCCAACCGATGCAAACGCCGCGGCGTTGTAGGACTGATGGTCCTCCGCCGCAAAGGGATAGGGAATCAGAATAGACGGCGTGTGGGTCATGGCTAGCTCCGTCAGGCTCCCTGCTCCCGCCCGACTGACCACCAGCGTGGCCCGCTTGAACAGAGCGGCCACGTTGTCGAAAAACGGCTGGTGAATGTATTGATTGTGACTCAGGCTATCGGCCTCAGCATCGTTGGTGCCTGTTTGGTGGATGACCCAAGCTCCTTGGGCAAACCAGGCCGGTGCAGCCTTGCGCACCAGACGGTTAACGGCTACCGCCCCCTGGCTACCGCCTACAACGACAATAACTGGCGCGTCAGCGGGAACCTGGCGACCGGCCAAAGCCGGTGCTAGCACCTGGTTGACATCCGCTTGGGCCGCCGATAAAAACTCAGACCGCACGGGCGTACCGACGGTGAGCGTCTTGGCCTTGGGTAGATACTTCTCAGCATCGTCAAACCCTAGCGCTACCAAGGTACACCAGGGGCTCAGCCAGCGCGTGACTTTACCGGGTAGGGCGTTGGACTCGTGGAGAATAGCAGGTAAACCCAGACTACGAGCCGCCAGGATAGCTGGTGCCGCAATGTAGCCCCCGGTGGTAAAGACGCCCTGGAAGCGGCCCTGTTTGAGCAAACGGCGCACCTGTACAGTCGAGCGTAGGAATTGGCTAAAAAGTTTGGCGCTTCCTAGGCCCAAACGACCCTGAACGCCCCCCATCCGCACCGTATGAAGAGAATATTGCTGCGGTACCAGCTGGGTTTCGAGTCGGTCGGGGACGCCCAGCCACTCGATAGACCACTGCCCGGTTTGCGTGAGCTGGTCTGCTGTGGCAATGGCTGGAAACAGATGACCTCCCGTACCGCTGGCGGCAATTAGCAGCTTGACCGCCCCTGGGACCGATGATGACTGTTTCTGCCCGTCGTCCATAATCGAAAATACGAGAATCGCAATACACGAGATGCCCTTTCTCAGGGTACCTTGGTTCTATTCGAAACGTTGTTGAATATTTCGTCCCGTATTTTACCGTCGAATACCTCGTACTCTACAGGCAAACCGAAGGAACTCATGACTCACTTTCGCCGCTGGTCGTTTATTTCTGCGGGGATTTTGGCCCTGACGTTGGGCTTGGGCGATCGCGTACAGGCCGCCTCTCCAGAAACGGCCCCGGCAGAGCTGGTTGAGTCACTGTCTCAAATTGAAGCTGCGGCTAACGCCCAGGACCTGTCGGGCGTGATGTCGTTCTACGACGAATCGTTCACTAACGAGGACGGCTTTACCTACGAAACGTTAGAAGCGTCCTTGACAGAGCTGTGGGACCGCTACGATAGCGTCTCCTACCGCATTGAACTCCAGTCTTGGGAGCTCACCGATTCGGGCTATGTGGCTGAGACACTGACCTATATTGACGGCAGCACCAGCGTGCCTCGCTCCGCTGAGCTGGAGTCGGTGATTCGATCTCGCCAAACCTACGAAGACGCGCAAATCGTTTCCCAAGAAATCCTTTCCGAGCGCAACCAGCTAGCCTCTGGCCCTAACCCGCCAACGGTCACAGTCATTTTGCCGGAGCGTGTTGCCCCTGAAGAAACCTACGAGTTTGACGCAATTGTGCAGGAACCCATCGGTGATAACTATCTATTGGGTGTGGCATTAGACGAGGGCACAACGGCCACGGACTTCTTCACGCCCCGTCCCATCGACTTAGAACTGCTAGCCGCAGGCGGACTATTCAAGCTGGGTGATGCCCCCACAGATGCGGACAATCTTTGGATTTCGGGTCTGCTGATTCGTGATGACGGTCTGGTCGTAGTGACGCGTCGCCTGCGGGTGGAATAGCCGCCGCATTAGGTCAGAAAGTTTCTATTTGAGTAAAGGCGGGGCACCTGCTATACGGCTGCCCCGCCTTTTGGATTATTGAGCCTGGGTTATTTAGGCAATGCCCTAGGCTGGGGTGGAAACGGCTACTTCGCTGCCGACTTGCAGGAAGCTGAAACCGTCCGGCGACACTGCCCCCCAAATGTCGGCCTGGGCTAAGTTAGCGCAGGATAGATTGGCGCTGCTGAAGTCAACAGCTCGCAGATCGGCGTTCACCAGACAGGCGGCGGTCAGGTTGGCAAACTGCAGGCGGGCACGGTGCAGGTTAGCTTGGGTCAGGTTGGCCTGAGTGAGGTTGGCGCTTCTTAGTTCGGCCCACCGCAGGTCGGTGCCCGTCAGGTCAGCGTGGGACAGGTTGGCATAGCTCAGGTCGATGTCGGACAGGGCCATGTGGCTCAGGTCGCAGCCAGATAGGTTCCAGCCGTGGAAGTCGCGTTGTCCCTGGTTGTATAGCTGTAGTAAACGGTTATTTGAGGTTGGCATGTATAACTCTCCATGCTTCACCTAGTAGTGCGAGTTGATATGGGCCTGTGACGTGGTGAGGTCAAATGCAGCTTGTTCCATCAACGAAAGCAGCTGACACCGCTGGACTTAACACTCCTGTAGGTCGGGCAAATGGATGGGAGCGGGGGGATGTGTAGACTGCTTTAGGTCTTTGCACTCTCGAACCGCTGCTTGGGTCTCGGGTCCGACAATGCCGTCGATGTCACCGACGTAGAGTCCTCGATCTTTTAAGTAGTTTTGCAGCGTTTTGCGCTGCGAGGTTTGCATGCGGGCAGAGGCATCTAGCAGCACTTGCTCTAGCCAACTGGCATCGATAGCGGCCTTGAGCTGTGTCTGCTGCTGGGCAACATCATCCTCATCAATACAGTGAAACAAATGATTCAGCATGTGATCTGCTTCATCAATGAGCAGACTCAGTAGGGCGTTGCCCTCAGCCAGGACCAGGATTTCGCTGAGTCGATCTGCGTCGACTTCGCTTAGCGTTGTCTGAGCCGACAGTTCGCAGTATTCCTGTACCGTCGCTCGGTGTACTGCGGCATTGCGCGTCAGTGAGTCTGTCACGGGGAACCTCCATTGGACTCGGTCATAGATAGCGATGTGCAAGTTGCCCACTATCGGAAGTAAGCACAGTTATCTAACGCCTCAGCTATAGGATGCTTCAGCGCGCCAGCAGCAAGCGTCACAGCTACAGGTTACGACGATAGCTCGACAGGATGACGGGCTACAGCAGGCTGGCTGTGACTGGTTACTAACTGTGTAGTGGCAGACTGCCAAGAGCTGTGACAGCGGTTTTATGATTTGTTCTCGATTTTTGCAGTTTGCCCCGTAGGTCACCACTGCCATCCGGCATATCGTTACGCAGCGTTGCAAACGGGCGTCACAAATTAAGGGTGAGTGCCACTATTGAAAAAAGGGACGGCCTGCATCCATATGGAAAAATCAATTAACCTGCCCGAACCGGACACGTTAGATATTGCCCTGGCTGAAATTTTGGGCACTGGCAACAGCTATGCCTACTCCGCGATCGCAACTGTCCGCCGTCACCTTCACAGCTTTCGCCTCACTCACCAGTTTGAACCCCACGAGATTCTATTCGAAGCCTACCTACGTGGCAAAGCCGCCCAGCGCCGGGGCGACCACATCCGTAACCCCCATGCCTGGTTGAAAAGTACGGCCTTCAACATCGTCCGAGAGCAAAGCCGCAAGGCCCGCCAGCGCATTGTCGTCTCCTACGAAGACAACGACTACCGCACGGGCGACGATACACCGAACCTGCTAGAGAAAATTGACCTAACTCATGAAGTCAAGCTGCTGTACAAAGCGCTGCGAGAATTCGAAAAAGAAAACGCGGCGACGGCCCAGCTGCTGATCTGGCGCACCATCGAAGAAATGAGCTGGGACGACATCGAAGCGAGGCTGCGGGCCACCACCAGTGGCGACATTCCCAACCAGGCCACCCTACGTCAGCGTGTAGCGCGGGGAAAAAAGCGCGTCCGTCACATCTTGCACAGCTTTGGCCTACCGCTGCGGTAAAGCTGACGCCTCTGGTGTTGTCTGAGCGCGTCCAGGCAAGCAAATCTAAGCCGCTACTAGGGCCGACGCCACAATGCTCTCGAATAGCGCCAGTCCGTCCGTTCCGCCCACCGTGGCGTCAGCTGCCCGCTCTGGGTGAGGCATTAGACCCAGTACATTGCCCTTTTCGTTGCAGATACCCGCAATGTGGTTGAGTGCGCCGTTGGGGTTGCTCGCGTTACCTACAGTGCCGTCCGCATTGCAGTAGCGGAACACCACTCGATGGTTGTCTTCGAGGCGAGCCAGGGTATCGGCGTCGGCGTAATAGCAGCCCTCGTTATGGGCGATGGGGACCGTGATGATCTGATTGGTTGAATAGTTTTGCGTCCAGAGGAGGTCGGTGCGCTCGACCCGCAGCGGCACGCGATCGCAGATAAACTGCATATCTCGGTTTCGCACCAGAGCACCGGGTAGCAGCCCCATTTCAGTCAGTACTTGGAAGCCGTTACAGATGCCCAGGACTGGACCGCCTCGCTCAGCGTGGGCTAGCGTCGCCCGCATCGCCGGAGAAAACTGGGCAATCGCCCCACAGCGCAGGTAATCGCCGTAGCTAAAGCCGCCCGGCACAATCACCACATCCGTATCGCCCAAGTCGCTGTCTTCATGCCAGATGCGGCGTGTGGGGTGGCCGAGCAAATCTTGCGTGACGTATACGACATCGCGATCGCAGTTTGAGCCAGGGAAGGTAATAACGCCAAATTTCACGCAGGTTTCCTCAGATATCGCGTTTAGTTCTGGACAGGTAGAGGCTGAAGCCCGGCCCAATGGTGTTCTCAGCAGTTACAGGTCGGACTCGGTAGACTGAATCGTCCCTATCCCTATTAGACCGGGGCCAACACCGTCGTTTCGTAACGATAGTTTTCGATAACCGGATTCGCCAGCAGCTGATCACACATGCGGTCGAGCTGCTGCTGAGCGCTCTCGTCGCTGTCTGCGGTCAGCGTTAGCTCGATATATTTGCCAATGCGCACGCCCTCTACGTTGCTATAGCCCATGTGCGCTAGCCCTGACTGTACCGCCGTTCCCGCCGGGTCTAGAACAGAGGGGCGAAGCGTCACGTAGATTTTGGCCTGATAAGTCTGTGCCACGGCAGGTTCGAGGGGTAGGGCGAGGTGAGTAAGCGATGTGAGTCATCCGGTTACGGGTCGATCATACCAGTCCCTTTTCATACCGACCGTTCTCCGATCTAAGCTAGAAAGAAATTACCAAGCTAGAAAAAATTCTTAACTCTTGCTATGACCCGCCGCACCCGCAGCCAGAAGCAGCTTCTAGACGTACTCAAAACCCTCGAAGACCCGATTTCGGCCCAGGCCCTGTACGTCAACTTGCGGGAAAACAACATTCGCATGGGCCTAGCCACGGTTTATCGAGCCCTGGACGCACTCAAGCTAGACGGGACGGTTCAGGTCCGCACCCTGCCTAGCGGCGAATCGCTCTACAGCCTCACCCATGAAGACCGGCATCACCTCACCTGCCTCAACTGCGGCAGCACCATTCCCATCGACGAGTGCCCGGTCCACGATCTAGAAACGCAGCTCAACCAGGACCATCGATTCCGCATTTTCTATCACACCTTGGAATTCTTTGGTCTCTGCGCCCAATGTCAAAGCGCATAACTCCAAAGCATCACCGTAGAGCCCTCAGCCAAACGCCACCTGAGCATCCTCTCTTGGCTGACGCATGAAAAACTTAACGAAGTTTGATAAAGTTGTTAGACAGCTTAAGGAATATATACCTATGCCATACACCACTGAAGACGGCGGTCGGCTCAATAACTTTGCGCAGGAGCCCAAAATGTACCAGGCAGAGCCTCCTTCCGCGTCTCAAAAGCGGAACTATCTGATTCTGGGCGTTGCTGCGCTGGTCCTCATTGGCGGTGTAGTAGCCGTGGCTGTTTCCGTTTCGTAGTCCGCTAACGGTTAGTAAGTTCAGCATTCTACGCTGACGGGTTGGGGCTGGCTAAGTTGCTCCTGCTCGAGAGTCTGTTGAGTATTTCTCTTGTGGGGTCTGCTGCGGCAGGCCCTTTTTTGTAGATACGGCAGATTGCTGCCGCTAGAGCGCTGTACGTCACTCGCGAACAGCTTGAGCTAGATCTGAATATAATCCAGGGGTCTTTGTTGAGAACTGGTCCAGCATGGCGTCAATTTGGATTGAGGGGCCGACCCGCAGTGGGAAAACAACTGAGCTGATTGACCGACTGGAGCAGTTTCAGGCCAGTCAAAGTACAGCACCGGGTACACCCTGGTTGGTCTTTGCCGCCAATGGGGACAACCGCATTGCCCTAGCCGGGCAGATTGCTGATCGCTTGCAGGATCGGGTTCCACAAACCACGACAACCCCCGCAGGCTTCATTCAAAATGAGGTGATTCTGTTTTGGCCGCTGCTGGTGCAGCTGCTAGACCTGCAGGCCCAGTTTCCCCTGAAGCTGCGGCCTGAAAATGAACAGCTGTTAGCCAGTCAGCTTTGGCAGCCTGCGCTACAAGACGGCTCACTGCTTATTGAGGGCTGGCGCGAGTCACAGACCATTCGCCGTATTCTCGACTTTTTTCAGCTGGCTGCTTCAGCTGGTATCCCCGCAGAAGACATTCCCGCTCGGCTACAGCAGGGCATGGTACCCCTGACGGCTTCCCCTGAAACCTGGTCGGCGGTCGGGCAAGCGCTGATGGACTGGCGGGACTGGTGCCTGGGACGGGGGCTGTTGACCTATGGCCTGATGACGGCGCTCTACTGGCAGCATCTGCTGCCGCATCCTCAGTATCAGGCGCAGTTGCTGAGCCGCTTTGCCGGGGTGATGGCCGATGATGTAGATGAGTACCCGGCAATCGCTGCTGACCTATTTAGGCTGTTTCTAACGGCCCAGCGCCCGGTCTGTTTCACCTACAACCCGGTTGGAAAAGTGCGATTGGGGCTGGGGGCTGACCCTGAAGCGCTGGCTCCGCTGGCAGCCGACTGTGAACGGGTAATGCTGCCAGCCCCCGACCCGGAGACGTTGGGCTACGACTGGGCCGATGCTTTTGTCGAATGGGTGCGCGATCCGCTATCGATGCCAGAGCTGCCCGATTCTGTGCAGCTGTTGCAGGCAACGACTCGCGGCAAGCTGCTGCGAGAGGTGGCAGAGGTGATTGCCGCAGCCGTCTATGCCGGTCAGGTGCAGACGGATGAGGTGGCGGTCATTGGTCCGGGCTTGGATGCGATCGCACGCTACGCCCTAATCGATATTCTCGAAAGCAAGGGACTGGCCGTAGCGTCCCTCAAGGACCAGCGACCGCTGATCAGTTCGCCCCTGGTGCGGGCGTTGCTGTCACTCCTGGCGCTGGTGTATCCGGGGCTAGGTCGTCTAGTAGACCGCGATGCCATTGCCGAAATGCTGGTTGTCCTCAGCCAGTCGCCCGAGTTTGACACAGGCGAACCCTGGTTTGAACGCACCCGTATCGACCCCGTCAGAGCGGAGCTGATTGCCGATCACTGCTTCGTTCCGGATATTACCCATCCGCACCTGCTCCCGGTTGAAAACTTCCCCCGCTGGGACCGACTAGGCTTTGCGGCAACCACCGCCTATCAGCAGCTGCTGGAGTGGATCGACCAACAGCAGCAACAGCGACAGCGGCTGATTACCAGCGCCCCCCTCGTTCTCGATCGCGCCATTCAACGGTTCCTCTGGCGGGGCAACTACCTGCCCTACGACCAGCTCTCGATTCTGCGCGAACTAACGGAAACGGCTCAATACTTCTGGGAGGTGGAGGGACGGCTGAAGCTGTATGGCGGCTTTCCTGCCCCATCAGCTTCTAGCGAGGCGCAAACCGGCACATCAGCTATCGGAATCCAGCGAGCCAGCACCCAAAATTCTGAAGACGTCAGCCGCTTTATTCAACTGCTGCAACGGGGGACAGTCTCAGCCAATCCCTATCCGGTCAAGCCGCTAGACCCGTCACGACCTGGCATTACCCTGGCGACAGTGTTTCAGTACCGAGCCCAGCGCCTCACCCATCGCTGGCAGTTTTGGCTTGATGCTAGCTCACCCCGTTGGCTGACCGGACGAGATGAGTTGTTTGGCGCGCCGATTTTTCTACAAAACTGGCCCGGTTGCCCAGTGACCGCCTCCGACACCGAAGCCATGCACGAGGCCCGGTTAGAAAGAATCTTACGCGACCTGCTCAGCCGTACAACCGAACGGGTATTTCTCTGCCATAGTGACCTAGCTCTGAACGGTCAGGAACAGCTAGGACCGCTGCTGCCGTTGGTGGGTGTCTCAACACCGGTAGAGCGAGAAAGCGTCTGATGGCAGTCAAAACAAAACCCCTCGCCAAGGAATTGACGAGGGGGCCGTTCTAAAACTTTTTTCTGTTTTTCTAGTGTTCGATGCTGACGCGTTCAAGCGTCTTCAGTCGATTTACCGCAGGAACCGTTAGTTCAGCGCATCCTTAATGTTGGCCTTGGCCTCGTCCACTGCGTTGCTGATATAGTCCCCTGTGTTGGAGAGGGTTTCACGGGTCGGCTCAAACGGATCGTCAGCCATGCGCTTGCTGCGCTCTGCCTGGTCACTGAGGGCCCTGGCCTTAGCGTCTGCTGCTGTGGTGTCGCGGCGAGGGTCGGTATCCGTGTAGCGGTTAATGCCGCCAACCTCGGGCTTCACTTCGTCATAGCGCTCGTAGCTTTGCAGGGTGCCACGCTCGTTTTTCATGTAGTTGTCGGCAGCGTGGGCCGGAGCGGTAATGCCTGCCCAAAGCAGACATGCGGCTAGACATACGGGGGCTAGCGATCGCACAGCTGACTTTACCCGACTGGCAATAGAGAAAAGGGTCATGGTTAAACCTCCTGACTGGTCCTATTGCAGGATAGTTTTGGCGGTATTGACCGGGCTCTATCAAAAGGTAGGGCTGCTGGTGTGAAAAATTACCTCACGACAGTCTTCACCTCCGAGACCTATAGCCTTGGTCACTTTGCTTGAGCTTCCCAGCGTGGATCGTCCTTCTTAGCGCACAACGCTCCGTGACTCGCAATCCGGTTCAACCTTTCCGCGGATTGCTATATTCAAGCTGACCCTAACGAGCCGATAGCAGCCGCTGATCCGGCATTAGTGCCATAGGGTTAATGGTCCCTTCTGTAGGCTGGTGAATCTCAAAATGCAGGTGGGGACCGGTGCTGTAGCCGGTGCTGCCCATCTCGGCAATTAGCTCGCCTTGCTGCACCTGCTGTCCGACTTCGACGTGGACTCGGCTGTTGTGGGCATAGCGGGTGAGGCTACCGTCGGCGTGGCGAATGTCGACCAGGTTGCCATAGCCGCCGTTATTCCAGCCAGCGTACTCAATGACGCCCGGCGCAGAGGCCACAATCGGCGTGCCAGTTGGCGCGGCAATGTCGACGCCCCGGTGCATGCGGCCCCAACGCCAACCATAGCCAGAGGAAATTACCCCCCGTGTCGGCCAAATAAACCCGTCCACCTCATCGGTGGGCTGGGGTAGGTAATTCTCTCGCCCTGGTAGTACCGGCTCGTTGGCCCGGACGGTACGTCCTGCCGCGGGTGATGTCGCTGCTGGCGAAATAACGGACGTTGACCGAACTGAGGCGGTAGCAACCTCGCTGGCTGTCGTAGACGACCTTGCGGGTTGGGGAACCGAGGCTGCAGCGATGTCCGTGGCGGGCTCGTCTCTGTTGATGGATTCTGTTTCGACTACCGTGACTGGAGCCCGCAGCGATGCCAGCAGACGACTCGCGTAGATGTCAGTCTCACTATTGCGTGAGGCGTCTGGTTCGATTGACTCATCCGTGGCCAAGGTCAAAACGGATTCGGAGGCATCGTCTAGGGTCAGATCAACCGCAATATCTGGTGTGGTCTCTGCCGGGGCTTCATTGCTTGGCGTTTCTGCGGTTAGCGCTGCCGCATCCGAGCGCTCCTCAGATACCGCACCGGGGCGCAACTGCTCCAACAGCTGGGCACGATCAATGGGTTGGTCTACGGTGGACTGCAGATAAGCCAGCCGGTTGTCCGATTCTGTCGAAATTGCTGACTCATCCGCTTCAGATGCCGCTGTGGGTTCAGATTCGGCAACGGGCGTCTGCAAAGCTGCGAAGTCTGCTTTCAGGGCGACGCCCTGGGTCGTAGCTTCAGGCACGTCGTCTGGAATTGTCAGCGCCTCTCCTGCAATAAGCAGCGTTGTTTCGGTAATGTCGTTGGCTTCCGTCAGGGCAGCCACGGGAATGTCGAGCGCAATGGCTATAGAGCCAAGGGTATCGCCAGGCTGTAATTGATACTCCAGGCTAGAGCGATCAGCCGATCTATAGACCGTGCTGTTCACCGTTTCGCCCGTTTCTGCCGATGTGATCTGGGGTGTAATCTGGGGCGCGATCTGGGACGGGATCTCAACGGTCCGCTGCGCGGGTATGGACATCAGCAACGAAGTCAGGTCCGCATTACTGCTACCCACAGAAAGGATGGCATCACGGGCAGCTGCGACGTCGCTCGTTGATAGGCCGTCTGTTACCGCGTCGGTGGTTGCGACCTCATCAATATCCTCGTCGATGGGTCCGTTAAGTTCTGGTGCGGCATCCAATGCGGCACGGGCCGTCTCCGGCTTGCTGCTGGGTGCAGCCTGACTTGTTGCTGGCGTGGTGCTAGGCGTAATTGCGCTGGTTGACGGCACAGACTGGGACTCAGTTGACGGCTCAACCGCTAACCCCGGCGAGGCTGAGGCTTTAGCTGGTTCTTCTGGGCTTGTGCCTTCATTGCTGGGGCTGGTCGCAGACGGAGTCAGACTAGGCTGCGCCAACGGGCTGGACTTTGGCTCAGTTTTGGGTGGGATGGCTCGTGGTGCTGCCGCAGCTGGGCTTGAAAATGTGGGAGTGGGTGCAGTGTCCGGTTCAATTGTTGCAGTGGGAGAAACCACCGGAGTAACTGCTGACTCGGCGGGGGTTAGCGTGACCTTAGGTGCCGGACCTGTCGGCGTCGGATCTGGCGCAGGCAACTCGACTGGCGCAGAACTGGCTTCTGCCATAGCTTGAAATGCGGCCAGGGTTGTCATGCCAAATAGCGTCACCCTCAACGCATTTCTGCGTATCTCTCGACGTCCCTTAAAACTATTACTATTGGTCACTTTTTCCACAATGGCCCTTTGCTTAGAAAAGAACGGATGCAAGCACTTTTTTTATTTATTATCTGTAGGCAAAAAAATCTCCCGATTAGCCGCTCTGTTCATGACAAGGCGTAGCTAAATCGGTAAACCCTTTGCCGACAGGGCAGTCAGGCTGGTTAAATTGGCAGTATTAATATTTTTCTATTGTTTTCTTCTCAAGAAAAAAACAACGATGAAGTCCTAATAGATACCGACGTTACCTGATTTCAAAGATGCAGATAGGTCGCCGATGTTCCCATAGATAGAGGCGGAACTCACAGCTTTTAATTGCAGTAGCGTGCGGTTTAGAGAAAATTTATCTAGTAGTTTTTGAAGATAATCCAGATATTGGCACTTTATTAATTGGACTACAGTACAAGCTAGCGACTGTTGTCCACACTGTCGGTCCTACTGAAATACAGCACGATAGACAGTAGAAATCCAAATTGGCGGGAAAGGCCCAACCGTCCTACTGAGCTTTCAACCCGGTTTAGAATAGGTCAGGACAAAACGCACCCACAGATCGTCAAAGTAGATAAAGAGTGTATGAGCGTTACCGTTCAGTTTTTACCCGATGATGTCTCTGTTGAAGCGGCAGCAGGTGAGCCCCTGCTACAGGTGGCAGAACGCGCCGGAGTTACTATCCCAACCGGATGTCTGATGGGTTCTTGCCACGCCTGCGAAGTTGAGATTGACGACCGGGCGGACCCCATTTGTGCCTGCATTAGTTCGGTCCCTGGTGGACAGGCCAAAGTCGTTATCAACCTGTATGTAGACCCGACCTGGTAGCGCTGGCTGAGCCAGCGCTGGTTCTGTCATTGTGTCAGGGCAGCGGATCAGCAAACCCCACCCCATTTCCCGTCTGCGGGTCAAACACATGTAGCGGCGGTATCAGGGTCACTGACAGGGTTGAACCGACTTGAGGGCGCTGGTTGGGGCCAACGAACAGCGATAACATTTGGCCACCGACAAGCTGCCCCTGCACTAAAATCTCTCGACCGAGCGGTTCCACGACAGTGACCTGTAGCGGAATCCCTTGCTCGCCCGTGAGTTGAACCTGCTCAGGCCGAATTCCCAGCGTCATCTCTCCGTCGTCGTTTGCGTCCCATAGAGCAACGGACTGTTGACCGAGCCACAGCCGGGACTGGCGGCACTCAACCGTCAGCAGGTTCATGGGGGGAGACCCCAGAAAAGCTGCAACGGTGGTGTTAATGGGCTGAGCGTACACCTCGAGTGGCGGGCCAATCTGCTGAATTTTACCTTTATCCAATACGATCAGCTGGTCAGCCAGGGTCATGGCTTCGGTCTGGTCGTGGGTCACATACAGCGTGGTCACGCCGAAGCGCCGATGCAGCTGCTTGAGTTCGGCACGGGTTTCGTCGCGCAGCTGTGCATCTAGGTTAGACAGGGGTTCGTCCAAAAGAAAAACCTGGGGTTGACGCACTAGCGCTCGCCCTAACGCAACCCGCTGCTGCTGACCACCAGAGAGCTGAGACGGTTTTCGGGCTAACAGGGGGGTAAGGTCTAGCGCGGCAGCCATTTTGCTAACCTGTTGCGATCTCGCCGCCCAATTCAGCCCGCGCATTTTTAACCCAAACCCCAGATTTTGAGCCACGCTCATGTGGGGATACAGGGCGTAGTTTTGAAAGACCATCGCGACGTCACGCTGACGGGCAGGCACCCCATTGACCAGCCGATCGCCAATGAAGATCTGACCAGAAGATAGGGGCAATAGCCCAGCAATTGTCCTCAATAGGGTGGACTTACCACAGCCCGACGGTCCCACCAGAACCCAAAACTCACCATTCGGTACTGCGAACGAGATGCTTTGAATGAGGGCTCTGGGGGGTGCTTCAGCCGGAGCAAGCTGCGTTACCGACTCCAGCCGGATGCCTGCCATGGTTCAGCCTAGTTCTGGTCCAGCTGAGAGAGCCCCATTGCCAACGTTTCGTCGCCAGCGGCGTCGAGTGTCGTCGCATCTTGCAAAATCAGCGCTTCGTAGTTGACCAATCCAACCTGTTCACCGCCTAGGCACTGGGCCGCAGCCTTGGAGAGATCCAAAGAGCGATCGCCGATGTATGGGCCTCGGTCATTGATGCGCACCACAACCGTACGACCATTGTTGACGTTACGGACCTTCAGCCGAGTGCCAAAGGGTAGCGTTTTGTGAGCGGCAGTTAGGTCGTACTGGTTGAAGGTCTCACCGGTAGCCGTGATTCTGCCGTGGAAGTAAGGCCCATACCAGGATGCCGTTCCCCCCAGCTTTTGAGGGGAGGGGGCAAGCTGGTCGAAGGCCATCTGTACAGCACCCGCATCCAACCTAGCGATATTGAGTGCCTGGCGGAGGTTATTGGCAATGGCTACGGCCACCCATTCAGGCGAATGTCCCAACGACTCCGCCATCGACTGTGTGATGGGCAACACGGTGTCATCGTTAATCCGCACCAGCGGGCGTCTGCCCTCAAGCACGGGCAAAATCTCTTCACCGTTTAAGCCGACCTGGTGCCACTGCCGGATCTGCTGAGCGACTGCCTCAGCCTGATCTAGCGATTCGAAATCGGCAATGTGCTGGTCCTGCAACCAGACCTGGTAGCGAGCGGCATTCGTCTGGGCTGGGTCTGGCAAAGGGGCTTCAGACACAGTGCAGGCCATAAGCGATGCCACCGTCGGGCTTAGCCTATCTTCGGTAGCGGGGACGACGCGCACATCCGCGATCGCGGCCCAAGTTTCCAAGGCCGGTTCTGTCGGCAGCTGAACGGGGGTAACAACGGCAGCGGTTGGGCTGGCTTCGGGTGCTTCAGATTCAGACCCGTCAGATTCAGACCTGTCAGTTTCAGACACCTCAGCGTCAGTTTGGGCGAAGGCGATTACCGGCTCTAGCAGGGCGGCTAAACCCAGCGGCGTCAGCTGACTGGGATCTAGCGTCGGGCGCAGACCAGCCGGTAGCGAAGAGAGCGGTAGCCAACTTTCTAACACGGCAGGCACGCTAGCCGAAGTCGAGTCTGGAAGGACTGGCTCTGACAGTCCGTGAGCGGTCAAGGACTGGCTCGAAAGGGTCTGAATCGGCAGCAAGCTGACGTCAGTTGGACTTAGCGGCGGCGCAGCGACGGTCCACGGTTGAACCAGTGCGGATTGAAACGGCAGCAGCGGCATAACCGCGTCCATATCTGGCAGATCTAGCATAGACAAATGACACGCATGAGCAGATGAACTTCCTATTAGAAAGACAGCCCAGAACGTGGAAAAAAGCTCGTCTGGTAATTTAAACAACAGCTATCTTTGCGATAGCTTTACACGGTAAACACAGGAACCCGCAGCAGACGCGTGCAAATGTGTATACCGAGATACAGTCAGATACAGTATACAGTCGAAAATTGGTGATCGGGATCACTGTCAAAGGCTCATTAGAAAACGGTATCGGAGGGTAAACCCCCTCGTGATAGGCATAATTACTCTGCCATCTAGCCTTCTTGATGTTATCCACCGCTTTTGTTTGAAATTCTGATAAAGAAATCCAATGACCGAATTGGCATTGGGAGGTTGACACACAAAGAAAAGTTGCTACCTCGAAAAGCTAAGACTGAACGCTAATCACTGGTGAGTTTCAGTGAATGACGACGATTGGGTGAGTATTTCAATGCTGATGATTGAGATGTCGTCTTCGCCTGTTCTGTGCGCCCCGACCTCACATGTCCCCTTAAAATGCGCTGCACTAACGATAAGGACGCCATTAAACGCAATTTAGTGGCACATTTGGCTGAATTAATCCGCGATCGCGATCCTTGTTTGGCGACTCAGGGACACTTCTATGTTCAGCAGTACATCAAACAGCAGCTAGGCCGTTGGGCGACGGTAGTTCCCCAGACGTTTTCTGAAAATCGGCGACAGCATACCAACTGGTATACCGTCCTGCCCGGTACGGCAAAGCGGCAGCTGGCCCCAATTCTGGTTGGCGCGCACTACGATGCTGTACCGGGCACCCCCGGCGCAGACGACAACGCCACGGGGGTAGCCGTACTGCTAGAGCTGGCGCGTCTATGGCATCAGGTTCCAGGGCGCAGACCGCTGTGGCTGGTGGCCTTCGACTTGGAGGAATATGGTCTGTTGGGCAGCCGTGCCTATGTGGACTATCTGCGTGTCCAGCGGCAGTCGGTTCATCTCATGCTCAGTCTAGAGATGCTGGGGTACACCGACGCAACACCCGAATCGCAGCAGTATCCGGCAGGACTCGAACGCCTCTATCCCTCTACTGGCAACTTCATCGCCCTGATTGGTAACTGGCAGCGCATCCCGACACTGATGCGGCTGAAGCGATCGCTTCTAGCCGTAGATATGCCCTGTGAGTGGCTGCCAATGGTGGCAGCAGGTCGCCCGCTACCGACGATTCGGCGCAGCGACCATGCCCCTTTTTGGGACGCGGGCTATGATGCCGTACTGGTCACCGATACGGCCGACCTGCGCAACCCCCACTACCATCAGCCCAGCGATACGCTGGAAACGCTGGACTTAGATGCGCTAACGCGAGTCTGCATGGGATTGGTAGCGGGGCTGCGGCAGCTGTAGCTAAGCTGAGGATGACACGTCACTAGGGTGTGTAGTGGAATGCGATCGCGCAATGCCCTGATTCGTCAGCTGATGTTGACCATGTCGGCCAGTATGCTACTGGCTCTGGTTTTGAGCGGCTGCGCCAGGTTTCGTCACCCGGATCATGCTGATGCTGCTGCACCCGTCATTCTGACTGGCGCAGACCCCGAAACCACGAAGTTTCTCGTTGTGGCGGGGGGTGGTGCGCCCAGCTACAACGAAATTGCCCTGGAAAAGAACGTCTTATATTTTCGACGCACCCTCACTGCGCTGGGGCTACCCGAGACAGCCGCTGATGTCTTTTTTGCCAACGGTAACGACGGTCAGGCAACGGTACGCTACCTCAACGCTCTCGGATTTGAGCGGTTCAAACCGCCAGAAATCGGCAACCTCCAGGGTGCTGCCACCTATGCCAACGTCAGTGACTGGTTCGACCATACCCTTGTCCCCACCGGAGAAACCCCCGCCTGTAGTCAGTTCTTTTACTTCACCGGGCATGGCCTTTACAACGAGCAGAATCCCGAAAATAACGCCCTGATTCTTTGGGGCGAAGACCTCATGGATGTGGAAGACTTTGCGACGCGTCTCGATGCCGTGCCGTCTGCCCAACCTTTGGTTCCCCAGCGACACTTTGTGACGATGATGGCCCAGTGCTACGCGGGTGCGTTTGCCAATCTCATTTACGAAGGGGGTAATCCTGAACAGCCCGTTGCTCTGCAAAGCCGCTGCGGCTTCTTTGCCACTGTGGCGAGTCGGCCCTCGGTGGGCTGTACCCCCGCCGTCAACGAGGCCGACTACCGCGACTACAGCTCTAGCTTTTTTGCAGGGCTCAGCGGCATCGACCGGGTTGGCCAGCCCGTCGCGTCTGCCGACTACGACCAGGATGGGATAGTGTCCTACAGCGAGGCCCACGCCTTTGCCAAGGTTGACGAAGAAACCTCAGACTGGCCCATTTCCACCGTTGAAGCGTGGCTACAGCGGCAAATCACCCAGCTAGATACTGACAACATTCTTTCAGCGCCGATGTCCCAGTGGCTAGCCGTAGCTGAGCCCCAGCGACGCTACGTTATTGCCGCCCTAGCTGACAAACTAGATTATGACCTGGACGATTCGTACAACGCCCAGACGCGGCCGTTGCAGGAAACCGAGGTGCAGGAAGCCTACCGGGTTCGGTTAGAGATGGAGCTGATGAATGTCGGCATGACTCAGAAGGTTGGTGCTGACGGCAGCGAGGAGCAACGACGCATTCTCAAGCAGCTTACCGACTGCGAAACCAGTAGCCCCGTTGAGTAACGCCCCCGGATGCTGCTACACAATACCCCTGTAGCGCACCGCTACCCTACCGCTAATCTAGAGCGTCTCTAAGAACTCTAGTAGGTCAGCCATTTCCTTGGGTTCGGGCTGAAATTGTGGCATGGGCGGCGTCTTGCCGCTGATGACTTGGTTGATCAGGCCAATGCGAGATTTGCGGTCCGAGACGTTGTGCAAATCAGGCCCCACCTCGCCCGATGCTTCTAGCCCGTGGCAGGTCGCGCAGTTGAGTCGGAAGATATCTTCGCCGCGATCGCGATCCCCATCTAGTGTCAGTACTGCTTGCACGTAGGGGTCAGCCAACTGTCGCTGATGGATGCCCCAAAACACCAGACCGATAGCCAGCACAAGGCCTAAACCAACTAATACAAGCTGTTGCAATGACACCTTAGCCGACTCCTTCGAGGGGCCGGTGTCCATGCCCTTGGAGACATTGTCTGTGGATGAGTTGAGGGTGTCGTGGGTCACAGACATCGCTTAATACTTCGTCATAGTTAAAAGCTTAATGCGTTTCCATAGGCTGCGGCAAGCTTCTTAAGAGGAATGTAAGATGCCTGGAAAAATTTGGTAGTTGTCCATCGGAACATAACTGCTTTTTAGGATGATGGGCTTCAATCATCCCTGCCGAATCAGCCGAATCAACCGAATCTGCATTTGCCGCAATTGCTCTGTCACCCTCTGGCAGATTAAGATTGAGTAGAGAGTAATATAAGGTCGTTCTGGCCTAGAGGAGAAAACGTGGTAGAGCCTTTGCTATCGGGCATTGTCCTGGGTCTAATTCCCGTTACACTAGCGGGTCTGTTTGTTGCGGCCTACATGCAGTATCGTCGCGGCGATCAGCTTGGTTCTTAAATTGATGAGCTGGGGCTGGCTTCTAGAGGATTTGGGGCTTAGCTAGGCCGCTATTCTCACAAGACATGCTCAATGCAGCTATGGCACAGCGGTTGCCCTTTGGGGTAGCCGCTGTTTGTTTGGGTGTTATCCGACATAGAAACGTCCGGCTATATAGCAGTCGAAGGGTTGGTAGACCCATTCGGCTGCGTCGAGGGGCTCCAGCGTCAAGGACTTCAGTGTCAGGCACTGTCCTTAGCAACTCGACGAACGCAATAGCCATCTGCGACAAGGTTGAGCCGGATGGCGAGTCACAGAGTGCTGTATGCCAGGAGGAGTAGCTACCCTAGGAGGCTCAAGCAAAGTGCCCAAGGCTATATGAGGCACGCAGCGCTGAGTCAAGCAATGATTTGCCCCGTCGCCAGCAGTGCTGCGCCAAAGGCCGCTTCGGTATGCGTACTCGCGACAACGGGAATCCCTAACGCCTTCGATCTCAGCGACGTCCAGACATCGTTTTTGGCCCCACCACCTGCTGTGTAGACCTGTTCAACGGGGCTGCTGCCCAAGGCCACAAGTTTTTGGTAGCCCTGCGCCTCAATTCGGGCCATCCCCTCCAGCAGCCCCTGCAAGAACTGGGCTGGCAGGTCGGGTCGGGGCGTCAGGCGGGGTGGATAGCTGGGGTCGTTGATGGGAAACCGCTCTCCGGGCTGGAGTAGCGGATAGTAATCGAGTCCGGTCGGCTGTGTTGGGTCGATCTGAGCACTTAGCTTAGCTAGTGCCTGATCGGTAAAGTAATGTCTGAGAATGGCTCCGCCCGTATTTGACGAGCCACCCGCCAACCACAAATTGCCTAGCCGATGGCTGTACACGCCTGCTGCGGCATCCTCAACAGGGTGCTGACTCAACAGCTTGAGCGACAGCGACGACCCCAATGACGTCACCGCCTCGCCCAGTTGATGGGCTCCGCTGGCTAAAAAGGCAGCAATGCTGTCGGTTGTGCCCGTCCGCACCTGGCAAGTCTGCGGTAGTTGAAAGGTCTGGGTTACCTCGGACTTCAGCGGGCCAACAACGGCGCCTGGGGGCTTGACTGTTGGCAACCAAGACGATATTTCTGATGTCCGCAACCAGTCCGGGTGTTGCAAACGCTGGACATCATAGCCCAGCTTGAGAGCGTTGTGATAGTCGCTAATGCCGATCTGACCATGAAGCAGCCCCGCCAGCCAGTCGGCCTGGTGCGAGAGGCCGTAAACCTGATCCAGCTGCTCAGGCGACAGGCTGTGCCGCCACCCAAGCGCTTTACTTAGGCTTGATGTACGGCTGCGGGCTGGGCCGGTTGCGTCAGCAGGCAGCGAAACACCTGAGATTGCCTGGTTGTAGAGCAGTGGCTCCGTGACGGGGTTACCGTTGCGATCGCACAGCAGCACCGTTCCCGATGTCCCATCGATGGCAACCGCTTGACAGTGCTGCCGCACAGCTACCGGCAGCGCCGCTAACAGCCCCCATAGCGTCTGCGCCCAAGATTCCGTCAGCCTATCCGCGACTGCGTAGGGCTGCTGAACCTGGGCGACGATGGTTCGGTCTGACCGAATCGCGATCGCCCGAGCCCCGGAAGTGCCAAAGTCCAGTCCGAGGAAAACCGCGTCCGGCTGTGACAGGCCCAATTCCTGCCCCTAGACGCTCACTTCGCTCAGCTCACGAGTAATGTAATCGAAGGGTTCATCGACAAACGCCGTATCTTCGACGCCCTGTTCAGATAGCTGCTGCTTCAGCATGTCCTTCATAATCTGGATGCCTACTACAGTGGGACCGATGGGGACGCTCAGCGAGTTGTAGGTCTCACGCAGGCCGTTGAGCACCCGCTCAGTCAGAACGTCTGTATCACCAGCCACCAGCGCATAGCTGCTGTAGCGCAGGTAGTAGTCCATATCGCGCAAACAGGCAGCATATCGGCGAGTGGTATAGGCATTGCCGCCAGGGCGAATCAGCTCGGGAACCTGCTCGAATAGGGTCTTACCGGCATCTTTGACAATACTGGCAGCATTGGCGCTAATCCAGGCCGCAGCCTTAACTCGGTCATTACCGGTAGTGAAATAGGATTTGAGAGAGTCCAAAGCATCGCGGTCCAGATAGCGACCAGTAGTGTCGTAGGTGCTAATCAGACTCGTCACCGTATCTCGCATGAAAATCCGTCTCCAATGGTTGGTATGTTAAGGCTTCGCTGCGCCTGCCAGGCAGCAACGAGCGGGTCAAATGAGAACGCTTGCCCTGGCTCCGGGCTGTGCAACCCACCACTCTAAGGACTCAGTGACAGACGCTCAAAGCCGTTCTTCAAAAGAGTTTTGGTGATTCTTCAAACTCTTTGTCAGTCTATCACGGTCGGATTCTTCGCCACCGTCGCAGGCACTGTAGATGAGCCTTACGGCGCGTTTTTTAACATTTTGCAATCTTATGCCTGGGAGATGGCCGAGGCATAAGATTGCAGTGACCGTATCATTTGGCACACGACGCAGATCACAAATATCTAGACAAACCAAGAATTATCAATGTTTTTAGGGTTGCGGAAAATCCTTCAAAACAGCTAGTTTCAGAGTCTTTGAGCGGGTTTGATGCCCGAAAAGTGTATCAGCGAATACAATTTGCCTGAATGCCTGTTCCTACGATTTATCAGGCCGAATTTCAGCCCCGAATCCGGGCTCTAATTGGCCAGCTTCCGTGAGTCCAATTTCGCATTATGTCTTCTGCATATATGTAATTGGCTTCGGCCCTATCTGATAGCTAACGTGACGGCAGCAGTGTTACGACTCTGGCGGCAATACGTTAACGAATCGCACATCTACTAAAACCACGTCCAACCTGTAGCTTTCCCCGCTGGGAAAAACTCCAGTTCTGGACATGGCCTAGGTTTAATCTCTGACCACTCAACGACAGATTCGATTACAGCGTAAGGAGTAATTCATGGCTCAGACCCCCGCAGAAGTCTTGAAGATGATTGAAGATCAAGACATTCAAATGATCGATCTCAAGTTCATCGACTTACCCGGTATCTGGCAGCATCTAACGGTTCACCGTAGTCAAATTGATGAAAGCAGCTTCACTGACGGTGTAGCCTTCGACGGTTCGAGTATTCGGGGTTGGAAAGCCATCAACGAGTCCGACATGGCGATGGTTCCCGATCCCGCCTCAGCCTGGATCGACCCCTTCATGAAAGAGCCCACGCTCAGCATGATCTGCTCGATTAAAGAGCCTCGTACCGGTGAATGGTACGATCGCTGCCCCCGCGTGATTGCCCAGAAGGCGCTGGACTACCTCAACGCAGCGGGTATTGGCGACACGGCCTACTTTGGCCCCGAGGCAGAATTTTTCATCTTTGACGACGTTCGTTTCGATCAAACTGAGCATTCCAGCTACTACTACGTCGACAGCGTCGAAGGCCGCTGGAACACAGGCCGCGAAGAAGAAGGCGGCAACCTGGGTTATAAGCCCGGATACAAGCAGGGCTACTTCCCCGTCTCGCCCACGGACACCAGCCAGGACATGCGGACAGAAATGCTGCTGACCATGGCCAAGTGTGGCGTGCCCATCGAGAAGCATCACCACGAAGTGGCCACGGGCGGTCAGTGTGAGCTGGGTTTCCGCTTCGGTGAAATGATCGAAGCCGCTGACTGGCTGATGACGTATAAGTACTGCATCAAAAACGTCGGCAAAAAGTACGGCAAGACCATCACCTTCATGCCCAAGCCACTGTTCAACGACAACGGCTCCGGTATGCACACCCACCAGTCCATCTGGAAAAATGGTGAGCCCCTGATGGCAGGCGGCGGCTACGCTGGCCTGAGTGAACTGGCCGAGTACTATATCGGCGGTATCCTCAAGCACGCACCCGCACTGCTAGCCCTGACCAACCCCAGTACCAACTCCTACAAGCGTCTGGTTCCCGGATTTGAAGCACCGGTCAACCTGGTCTACTCCAACGGTAACCGGTCCGCTGCCGTGCGGATTCCGCTCTCTGGCGACAGCCCCAAGGCCAAGCGTCTAGAGTTCCGCTGTCCCGATGCCACCGCCAACCCCTACCTGGCCTTTGCAGCGATGCTCTGTGCCGGTATCGACGGCATCAAGAACCAGATCAAGCCGCCCGCACCGATCGATAAGGACATCTACGAACTCAGCCCTGAGGAGCTATCGCAGATCGCATCTACGCCTGCATCCCTGAAAGATGCTCTAGCTGCGCTAGAAGAGGACCATGAGTTCCTGACCGTTGGTGGCGTCTTTACCGAAGACTTCGTCAAGAACTGGATTGAGTACAAGCTCGATACTGAGGTAATTCCGCTCTCTATCCGGCCTCACCCCTACGAGCTATCGCTGTACTACGACTGCTAATCTAGATTGCTGGCTTGCGGCCAGAGGTCTCCTGTGGGAGACAGGGCTGAACAAACCTAAGTTGGGCTTGTTCTATCGCCTGACATCTAGACTACAGCGGTCAAATGTCTAGCGCTTGATGTCTCGATAAGAAAGCCAGTGTCTACGGATGCTGGCTTTTTTGGTTGATCCTGCTGCCCTCACACCATATGGCCTACCGGCTTTAAGATTATTTGGTAGCCTTTGTTACAGAAATAATCTATAATCTGGGCATGACACACTATATCGGTTCACTTTAGGAGGCGCTATGTCTACTCAAGACAACATCCGTCAACGCATGATCCGTAACCGCCACCAGACGCGGAACCGTCAACAAACGCTGTTGACCCGAGCCGCTGTTGAGATCGGTCTCACTCCGGGTGAGATCGGACATGGCACGCGCATCCAAGGCAAGCTGAGCGGCAGCATCCAGGGTGTTTACGATCGCAGCCACTCGGCTATGAGCTAGTCCCGTATTGGAATCGCACTTTCCACTAACAGAATCAGCCCAGTGGCTCACTTCCAGCCACTGGGCTGTTTTTTGTCTAGCCCCAATCACACGGTATTGTCGCCGTTCTTGCAGACTTGTCAGTCTCACTGTCAGAAACATGAAGATTTGCGAAGCGTCGTCTGAAAGTGGTAGCGTTTGTTGTGCAAACTAGTCAGTTGTACAAACTGATCAGTGAGCTGCTGTTGAGCTTGAAGTCGTCCATGGCTGTTTCCGTCTCCAGCCGGTCTTTTAACACATACCCTCAGAAAGTTGTCTTAATTGGCGACAGTCTGGTCTATGGCTTTGGTGATGCTGAAGGGGGGGGATGGGCTGAGCGCCTCCGCCGCCGCTGGATGGACCCTGACAACCCTGGCCCCATTCTCTACAATCTGGGTGTGCGGGGCGACACCGTTGAACAGGTGCTGCATCGATTAGAAGACGAGTTTCGGCTCCGGGGTGAGCTGCGTCGCCAGCTCCCCGACCGCCTAGTCATTTCAGTCGGGCTCAACGACACGGCACGCGTTGGTCGTGTTAGTGGTCGGCTCATGACTCAAGAGGCAGATTTTCGCCAGCACATTTCCGCCCTTCTGGACCGAGCTCGACGGCTATGCCCGGTTTACTTCGTCGGTATGGTGCCAGTAAACGAGGCGGCCATGCCCTACGCCGACATGCTGTACTTTTCTCGCCTCGATCAGGTCCGCTATAAAGAAATTACCCGTCAAGCCTGCGCAGAGCGTGATATTCCCTACCTCGATGTCTATCATCGTTGGGCTAGCCAGGGCGAAGGTTGGTGTACTGCTCGGCTTTGCCGTGACGGCATTCACCCCAATGCGTTGGGCCATAAAACGCTGCTATCAGATATTTCTGCCTGGGTCCCTTTGGCTGATGCCCTAGCCTGCTAGCAACTAGGCCGCTGGACCGGCCCCCAGCAACACCCAAAGGATTGCCAGCAGTATTGCAGCAACCATCCAGATCGGCATCCTATAGCGTTATCGGATGGTTCGCTCGACCCAGTCTTGACCGACTCGAATCGTGATGTCAGAGTCCAGGTCGCCTGTGGATTCGGCGGCGACTTCCCCTATTCCTAGCACGGACTCCACCAGCGAGGCACCATACAGATCGCCTCGTTGGGCAATCACCTGAGTTTGGCGGCGTTCGTCGGGCCAGTCAGCAATCACGTAAACGTTACGGAATCCTTCTTCTCGTAGGTAGTCGGCAACGGTTTGTGCCACTACCGGGTCATCGGTTGCGTTCTGCACCGCAATGTTCAGGCGGCTGACAGTCCGACGGGGTCGGTCTTCGGCAAAGGTGACCTCAGGCTCAGCTTCGAAGAATTCGGCCATCACGTCATTACTTGCCGATTCGTCGAGCAGCCAATAGCTAGCTCGGTATTCTTCTGGGTCGCTGAAGCGACCGGGCAGCATCACCAGATTCAGCGCGTTGGCTTCAAGCTGTAGCCCAAAGCTGGCTAACGCCAGCATTTCTTCGGGAGTGAGGTTGGTATCGATGTGACGCTGTAGCACGCGAACGATTTGCGGCAGTTGGGGAACCACTGTGGGGTTCACCAGCCGTTCTTTTAATGCCTTGATCAGCATCTGCTGACGCTGTACCCGGCCAATATCGCCGTAGGCGTCGTTGCGAAAACGGGCAAACTGCTCGGCCTCGTCGCCGTCGAGGGTCTGCCAACCCGGTTCTAGATCGATGACCAGCCCTTGGGTTTGGTCCTCGTAATGCATGGGCTTAGGCACCATTACCTCCACACCGCCGACCAAATCGACAATTTCGCGAAAGGCGCTGGTACTGACGCGGACGTAGCGGTCGATTTCAATGCCGTTGAAGTTGTAGCTGACGGTTTGGGCGGCCAGTTCTGCCCCACCTTCAAAGTTGGCCTGGTTGATCTTGTCGTAGCCGTAGCCGGGAATCTCGACGCGGGTATCCCGAGGAATGGAAAGAATATTGACGGATTCGTTGTCTGGATCAATGCGAACCAGCAGCATCGTATCGGTTCGCCCCACCAGCTCAGCGGGGGCTGCCCCAGGTACGTCCCGCGCCTCGTCAACGCCCATGACCAAGACGTTGACAGGCCGAGAGACCTGATAGCGAAAGCCGGACTCCCAGAGCTCAGCGAGGGGTGGTGTTGCGGCTTCACCCACCCGATCGGGCAGGGGCACAGTTAGCATCAGGGCCGCACCTGCAACGGCGGAAACAGCGGCGGTTGTGCCAAAAATAGCGGTCCACAGTAGGCCCTTTAAGAGCGCTCTGCCCCGTCTGCCCTTGGTCTGGCCCGCTAGGCCCGCATCTTTACCTGCGGTTCTGTCGCTTAGAAAGTCGTGGTCGGGGCGATTGATCGCGGTTGGACGGTCTTTTGAGAAGCGATAGGGTTGGGGAGGCCGGGGCATAGATTAAGTAGGAACTCAGGGCAATGTTTCTGTGACCGAGCGAGTTTGACGGCATAGCGTACAGGTCAAGCTCTGCTATTTTTACAAACTCGTTTTCATCGTCTCAGAACAGGACAAAACGTCAATCCGTAGGTTTAAGGGAAACGATCGGCTCAATTAAACCAACCTGTCCAGGTGTACACGGTTTGCATGAAGCAATATTACGAGAATTATATCTTGCGGGCATCCGACGAACGGTAGGATGATTCACAGTTTGCCGATTGTCCGTAGGTGCGATAGGGAGCTGACTGTGTGTAGCCCGGCTCGAATACTGACGAAATCGGCATCACAATTTTTCCCCCGCTGTACTTTGATGCCTGTTGATCTTGTAATTAGGTAGAGAACCCATGACAAAGACCTCCCTAACAGGGACGATCGTTCCCATTGTTCTAGCTGGTGGCAAAGGAGAGCGGTTCTGGCCTGTGAGCCGTCTAAAGCACCCTAAGCAGTTTCTCTGCCTTGATGGGAGCGATCACAGCCTGATGCAGGCCACTGCCGACCGGCTACTGCCACTGACCACAGGCTGGCGCGACATTTGGGTGATCACTGCCAGCCACCTGGCCGACGGCTGCCGCCAGCAGCTGCCGGAGATGCCCGATTCGAACCTGCTGGTGGAGCCCCAGGGCCGAGATACCGCACCGGCTGTCGCCTGGGCGACGCTGGAGGTTGCCAAGCGGCATGGGGACGATGCCATTGTGGCGTTCTTCCCGGCCGATCACTACATCCCCGACCAAACGCGGTTTGAGCAAACCATTCGGGCGGCGGCTGAGCTAGCTGGAGACAGGGGCGCGATCGCAACCCTTGGCATTCAGCCCACCTTCCCTTCCACCGGCTATGGCTACATTGAGCAGGGCGATACCGCTGGGGCATATGACGATATTTCAGCCTACAAGGTCAGCCGATTCACTGAAAAACCTGAAAAGTCTGTTGCGGAAGAGTTTTTGGCTAGCGGCCGCTACAGCTGGAACAGCGGCATGTTCATCTTCCCCGCTGGCGTCATGATCGAAGAACTCAAGACCCATGCACCTGAGCTTATGGGTCCCCTGATGGCAAAAGGCGTCGATGCCTACGCCCAGTTAGAAAAGCTCAGCATCGACTACGCCGTCATGGAAAAAACCGACCGTGCCTACGTGATGCCCGCCGATTTTGGTTGGGACGACTTGGGCGACTGGAACGCGATCGAACGGCTAATGAAGGGTGACAAACAAAATGTCGAAATGTGCCAGCACCGTGGCTTAGATACAAAAGACTGCGTGATTTATTCCTCAGCGGACGACGAAGTGATCGTCACCATTGGTCTGGAAGATGTCGTTGTGGTCCGCGACGGCAAGGCCACGCTGATTGTCAAGAAAGATCGCACGCAGGACATCAAAAAAGCGGTTAAAGCCTTGGGCAAAGAAGATCAGTTCAAACATTTGCTCTGAAGCCGGTTGCCAGGTTCTTTGTGACAGTAGCTACACTTCCTCGGGAAAGTTGCAATGTGCTGGCGTAGAGGTGGTTATTAAGCGAGGCACTGCCTCCGACACGCCCCGTTTTCTACCCTGCAAGGATCATCGCTATGCAACTCAATATCACTGCACTCAAAACTACGCTGTTCGCCATGTTGCCATTGGGCTTACTCATTGGATCTGGCGCACCTGCCGCTGCCCGCACTATTCAGATGGATGTATTTACAACCAATGACGGCACCGGCACCTGCCCCCAAACGCTGACTGCCTACGAAACCTTTAACTACTTTGAGGGCGGCGGTTCCACTGATGGGATGGTGCAGCTAGCCGCAGCGGCAACCAACATTCGCCCTGATACCACAGACGAATTTAGCGCCACCTGGATCGGTGACCTCAAGCCTGAATTCAGTGACTGTGTGGGCAGTGCGGGCATGGCCCTATCGGATGGCAATCCCCATGAGGGACCATCCTACATTCGGGTTCAGTTTACCGGTGGGCAAGCCAGGGTCATCCTCGATATGACCGGCATCGGCGGCCCCAATGGCACCATGCCAGTGATTATTGACCAGACGATGCGTGAAGGGAATCCCCGCTGGACTTGGGCGGTGGCCGACTAGCCCAAACATCGCACGGCTTCGAGCAGTCCTCGCGCTTTGTTCAGGGTCTCCTGATACTCGTTCTTGGGCACCGAATCTGCTACCAGTCCAGCCCCGGCTTGGACGGTCAGCTGGTGGCTGCCGTCAGGCTGGCCTTGCACCACCATCGTCCGAATGGTGATGGCGCTGTTGAGCTGACCCTCAAAGTCGTAGTAGCCGTAGACACCGGAATAGGGACCGCGACGGCAGGGCTCTAGCTCGTTAATGATTTGCATGGCCCGAATTTTAGGGGCACCGCTGACGGTGCCTGCGGGGAAGCAGGCTTTGAGCAGATCCCAGGCGGTTTTGTCAGGAGCTAGCTCACCCACAACATTACTGACGATGTGCATGACATGGCTGTAGCGCTCAATCACCATCAGCTCATCCACTTCGACGGTGCCGCTGCGGCAGACGCGACCCAGGTCGTTGCGGCCCAGGTCAACCAACATTACGTGTTCCGCAATTTCCTTGGGGTCCGCCAGCAGGTCATCGGCGTAGGCGTCGTCCTCAGCTGGCGTTTTGCCACGGGGGCGTGTTCCGGCGATGGGGCGTAGCTCGGCCAGCAGGGGACCGTCGGCGCGGGGGCGGGTGGCCTTGACCATGACTTCGGGGCTAGAGCCAATAATCTGCCAGCCGTTGAAGTTAAAATAGGCCATATAGGGCGACGGGTTAATCAGCCGCAGCGACCGATATAGGTCAAACGGATCACCGTGGTAGGTGGTCGTGAGCTGCTGGGAGGTGACCACCTGAAAGATGTCGCCTGCGCGGATGTAGGCTTTGGCTTTTGCCACCCCGGCGCAGTAGTCCGCTTCGGTTTGGTTGCTGGTGAAGCTAGGGGGTGGCGCGGTATTGGTCTCCGGTGACTGCCAGTCGAGCGGTTGGGGGGTAAGGGGCTGCTGAAGTTTTTGGATTAGGGTGGTGACGCGATCGCACGCCCCCCGATACGCGGTCTCTATCTCTCCATGCCGCACATCGGCATAGCCCACTGCCCAAATCTTGCGCTTCACCTGATCAAAAATCAGCAGACTATCCACCTGCATCCACAGCCCATCGGGCAGGTCTCCCTCCTGTGTCGGATAGGTACTCACCGTCGGCTCAATCCAACGAATCAGCTCATAGCCCCAAAAGCCAAACAGCCCCCCAATACCCGGTGGTAGCTGCGGCAAAGACACCGGATCAAAGGACGCAAGCTGCTGCGTGAGAATATCGAAGGGATTACCCTCAAACACCTGCTGAGTGCCGTCCCGTAGGGTCTGCGTCGTTTGGTTGTTGCGAGCCTCTAAAATCCACAGCGGATCGCAACCCAAAAAGCTGTAGCGCCCCAACCGCTCACCGCCCTCGACGGACTCTAGTAAAAAACTGTAGGGCTGCCCGGCACAAACCTTGTACCAGGCCGACACTGGCGTATCGAGGTCTGCCACCCACTCCTGATAGACCGGAATGAAATTGCCCTGTTTTGCGAGTTCTTTGAACTTGGGCAAGTCTGGGAAAATCATGTTGGCCTCAAAAACAACCCCAATCGTGGCAGCCTCTGCCTGACAGTCCTATAGCAGTCGCCACAAACGTTTGTGCACGACTGCGGGCCACTGGGCTCCAGCATCAAGCACTTCAGCGCTAGAAATGTCCTAAGCACAGTGGCGAGAGCTGTATATAGCCGCCGCCAGATCCGTTAGGACAAGGCTGCCCAGCCCTTTTTAGGGCCATTTCGTTCTATGCCAAGCAGGATCTCGCCGTACTCGGTGTTCTAACGTAAATGGCCCTAGCTATGCATAGCAAAAGGGACAGCCTAAACAGACTGTCCCTCACTTTAACCTGACAGCGGCAACCGGATTACACCCGCATTAGACTTCGTAGGGAGCCTGACCGCTGAACTTAATCGTTGCCGGGTTGGGGTTGTCACCAATCTTGCGGTCTTTCTTGCCGTTGTACTCGCGACCTTCGTTGACCTTTTCAGGGACAACACCGTCAGCGGGGTGCAGATAGACCGTTTCACCACTAGGGAAGACGCGATAGATCTTGTAATCGGTGATTCTGGGCTTAAACTTGGTCTTTAGCTGACGGCTCAGGGCCAGACACTGCTCTTTGCGAGCCAAATACAGCAGGTTTTCACCTTCGTTCATGACGGCAACGCCACCTGTTGGCATTTCAAAGACCTGCTCCTTCTTACTGGACCAGGTGATGGCATATTTCTCTTCAACTTCTGCTTTGGTCAGCAGGCCGCCCGTGCTACCGCCAAAAATTGGCATCTTACCGGATAAGTCACCTGCTGCCACCGCAGTGCTGCTAGTGGAAACGGCATCGTCCTGCTGAGGGGTTTTATCTTCAGACATGAATAATAACTCTCAACCTATTGAATTGAACCTTTGCCACACCCAGAACTGAAGCCTTCTATGGGAAGCTTCAGGGTTCAACCTGAACGTGGGTTAGGATGTCTAAACCTCTGGCGGTTAAGCCCACGGTCAGAACCCAAGGGCGGTGCCCTATATCCTATTGGCAAAAATCCTACCACCGCACCTGAGCCCAATCCTGCGTTTTGTGAGGAAGTGTTACAGTCGCCAACGCCGTCTTTCGGCCCGGGGCAGCAGCCCTAACGAGCAGCAGATTTAGCGGACGCTATTTTTCGCCGTTGACGACGGGGAATGGGAGAGACTGCAACCGGCAGCGTGAAGTGGATTTGGGTGCCCTGTTCCTTGCCCGCAGAGGTCGCCCAAATCTGACCGTGATGGCCTTCAATAATCTGTCGACAGATGGCTAGCCCCAGTCCCGTACCCCCGACGGATCGACGCAGTGCCCCTCTTCTTGGTAGAAGCGGTCAAATATAGCTTCTAGCCGATCGGCCTCAATCCCTCGACCCGTATCGTTAACGCTAACCTGGACCTGATTCGTCCGATACGGTCGGGCTTGAATCGTGATTTGGCCCTCGGGTGGTGTGAACTTGCAGGCGTTGTCGATTAGCTTAGTCAGGACCTCGACAATCCACTCCCCGTCTGCTCGAATCAGCGGGAGTGTGGGTGATAAATCGGCTGAGATCGCTGGGATAGGACGATCTTCGCTGCTGCGCACGCTGCTAAGCGCCAAGTCCACGCACTCCTGCAACGAGAGCGATTCTAAGTTCCACTCAATCCGACCACTTTCAAGTCGGGATAGCGTCAGAAAGTCTTCTACCAGATGCTGCATGCGGTCGGCGTCAGTGAGTGCCGAGGACAGCATCACCTGCTGTAGCTCTAGCGGCATGTCTGGCTCGGTGTTGAGGCTTTCTAGGCAGACGCGGATGGTCGATAGGGGCGTCCGCAGCTCATGGCCAGTAATAGCGATCAGGTTACTGCGGGTGCGTTCCAGGTCGGCCAACTGCTGGTTAAGCATCGTTAACCGACCGTAGGCTTCAGCCTGAATGAGCCCAACGCTGAGCTGAGCGGCAATGGCCTCGACCAAGTCAACGTCCTGGTCGGTCCAGGTTTTTTGCTCTGAAGACTGGTGATCTAAAGACTGGCGCGATTGGGGCTCGCCATCGCCCACCTCAGGTTCCTTGCACTGGTGCAGCTCAATTGCCCCCAGTAGCCGGTCCTGGTCCATGAGCGGCACCACCAAGTAGTCGTGGATCTGCCATTGAGCCAGATAATCAGCCAGCTCAGCGTCTACCTCGGCAGCATCAGTACTCCGGATCGTCTGCCGCTGCTGGTAAGTCCGTTGAAACAGTGGCTGCTCTAGCGGGGCATCGGTGAAGTTGGCTACCCCGGCTCGCTGGTACTGATGCTGAATGGTCGCCGCTTCTGGGTCTGGGCTGTAGCGATAGATCAGACAGCGACTGGCACTGAGTACTGGTCCTAACTGCTGTGTGGCAATCTCGAAAATCTCGCCTGAGTCGAGGGATTGCCGAATGGCCGCAGTAATGGAATTGATCAGTCGTTCGCGTTCGTTCTGGGCAGCGATCGCCTTGTAGGCCTTCAACAGTTTGTATTGGCTGGCCTGCACGTAAGTCACCAATCGCTGCGCAAAGGGGTCCGCTTCACCTAGCGTAGACGGAGGCAAAATTTGGTCTGGAACAAACTGCTGACGCGCTGCCGTAACGGTATCCATCAGCTCGGGGCGATAGGCCACAACCCGATCCAGCAGAATGTTTGCGGCCTGCTGAGCCACCTGGGCATCCAGCGTCCAAATTCCCTCAAACCGACGGGTCTGGTCGAGGACGGCTAGCCCACGACCGGGACCTGGGACGGGCTGATGTTCCCGACAAACCAGACAAGCGCTGTACTGGTCACCCAAGACCACCAGATGCCACTCGTTGGCCAAGGCATCGTCGATGTCGAAGGCTACCGTCTCGTAGGCTCCCTTGCGCACATCAAACTCGGTGCCAGCGGCAGAGAAAATATAAATCTGGGGCGTTAATTCCGACAGGCGCACGTAGCGATGGGCTTCCTGCCGGTAGAAGCGCTCCTGCTGGAAGCTAGCAATCATTAGCGGCTGCTCTCGCCCGGCCAGAACCTGATCCTCCATGGCGTGGGAGAGTGCCGTCAACGATGTTTTGAAGTACATCTGCGGCCTGAGTGCTGGCACTGCCCGCAGTAACTCGTCTAAAACCGAAGCGGGATTGCCCATCTCTGCGACGAAACTCTCTGCGTCGAACTAGCGTACGGTCAGAATATCAGTTACCCCAGCGCCTTAAGGGCGGATCGTAATCAAAATCCATAGCCAACGCAAAAGCCGGGGTCTATGGATAGACCCCGGCTTTCATTTCAAGCGATTAAGCTATGACATGGCAAATGTACGCGGGTTACGCTACACCACCCATGTCGCTGGTGTCCTTCAGGAAACCGCTGTAGGCTTCCATGCCGTGCTCGGCAATGTCCAGACCACGCAGCTCTTCTTCGGCTGTAACGCGGATGCCC
The DNA here is from genome assembly GCA_963923025.1 of uncultured bacterium. Lineage (GTDB taxonomy): Bacteria > Cyanobacteriota > Cyanobacteriia > Phormidesmidales > Phormidesmidaceae > CAWUKV01. The sequence goes on along the minus strand of CAWUKV010000007.1, from coordinate 18,614 downwards.
AGCGTAGACTTCAGCACCATCCAGAAGATAGTGGACGCCACGACGGTGAACAGACCAATGGCTACGATACCGATGATTTGGGCAATCAGCTGAGCGATGCCGCCGCCGTAGAACAGGCCAGCAGACGTATCAAACAGGCCAACGGCCAAGGTACCCCAAGCACCACAAACCAGGTGAACGGAGATAGCACCGACGGGGTCGTCAATCTTGATGCTGTCAAAGAAGCCAACGGAGAAGACGACGATAACGCCAGAAATTAGGCCGATGATGACCGCACCCAGGAAGCTGACACCAGCACAACCGGCAGTGACGCCAACCAGGCCTGCCAGGATACCGTTGATGATCATGGACAGGTCAGGCTTGCCGTTCAGGGCCCAAGCAACGAAGGTTGCTGCCACACCGCCAGCCGCAGCGGACAGGTTAGTGGTAACGGCAATGTAAGGCACAGCCAGGTCAGCTGCTAGCTCAGAACCAGGGTTGAAGCCAAACCAGCCGATCCATAGGATCAGGCAACCCAGCATGGCAATGCTCATGTTGTGGCCAGGAATTGCACTAGTCTGACCGTCTTGGTACTTGCCTAGACGGGGCCCAAGAATAGCTGCACCTGTCAGAGCTGCCCAACCACCGACGGAGTGAACCACGGTAGAGCCTGCAAAGTCAGAGAAAGCAGTGCCCATCGTCGACAGCCAGCCGCCGCCCCAGACCCAGTGACCGGTAATGGGGTAAGCAATTGCCGTCAGCAGTACGCTGAAGATGATGAAGTCAATAAACTTGACTCGTTCAGCCACCGCACCCGAAACGATAGTGGCAGCAGTAGCGGCGAAAGCAGCCTGGAAGAAGAAGAAAATCGGCGGCGTTAGGGTGCCAAAGGTTTCTACGTCGTCTACTGCAAGACCAGATAGGAAGAAGTAGCCGGTACCCAGCAGCGCATTGCCAGGGTGGAACATAATCCCGAAGCCGATTGCCCAGAACGCTAGGGAGGCTAGCGCATACACAATCAGGTTCTTGGACAGAATGTTAACAGCGTTCTTCTGGCGGCAGAAGCCTGTTTCAAGCATGCCAAAACCGGCATTCATGAAAATAACCAGTACCGCTGCAACGAAGACAAAAATGTTGTCCAGAACAATCTGAACATCAGCCGCTGCAACTTCGTCCTGAGCGTTAGCCGCTAGACCCCAGGTTGCAACGATGAGAAAGACGGCAGCAGCACAGGCCATCCAAACCCAGGAAAAGCCCCGACCAAACATGCGCCCAAAAAAGCGCTTGGCCATCTGGTCAAACGGAGGGGCATAGGAGTTCCAGACAGAGGGCTTACGCCGCCTGGATCTCGCTCGATTTACAGCTAGATTAGACATCTTGACAGACGTTCCTTCAACACAATGAGACAACAGTGTGGGTCCAACAGAAGGCTCTTAATAGACCCACTGTGGAGGAGCATAGAAGCGTGGATGCACGTTCTTAACACCTGCTAAACCCGCAATTTCACTGACGTGCCTTTTATAAGGCCACGTCGTGTAAAACTGCTAAGCCGCTAGATTGGGCACTGCCACGTTTGAGGGAGGAGGTCTAGCCTGTGAATCACGAACCAAATACGAACGAAATACAAGGGAACCCCAACATCAAATTTCGTTAAAGCGTCCTTCCTCTAGTCATTTCACGCAAGTTATTAAAGTGATTCCACCAATTCTGGTCAAGTCATTCTGTATCAGGGAATACAGTTTAAATTTTCTCGGACTGGGGAAATTCAGCGAAGGGTGCAAATCTCACCCCAATTGTGGCGCACTACTGAGCTGATGCCTGGGGAGCCGAGATAAGGTTAAACCTACTGTATTCAGGGCATTTGAGTCAGGTTGACAGAACGTTGGCACACCGTAAAACGACGCAGTCTGGCGGCTTAACTCGGGCGTCGAGTAGCTGATGCTACATCGTCCTGTGAAGTAAATTTACGTGAACTTATTGTTTGAGGGCGGAATTTAAGCGTGGAGCCACGAGTGCTCGATGAAAGTTATGTCTGAACCTATGCCTTCATCGCTGCTAGATATTGCTGGTAACCGTAGCGGTTGAGCTGCTCCTGCTTTTCTAACACGGTGTCACGCATCTGCTGGCGATACTGTTGGACGCGGGTGAGCAGCCCAGCATCGTGGGCTGCAAGCATCTGTACCGCCAGCAATCCAGCATTCTTGGCATTGCCAATTGCCACGGTGGCCACAGGCACCCCACCCGGCATTTGCACAATTGAGTACAGAGAGTCAACACCCTGCAAGGTGCGGGTTTTGACGGGCACGCCAATGACGGGCAAGGGGGTCAGCGCTGCCACCATTCCTGGTAGGTGAGCCGCGCCCCCCGCGCCCGCCACGATGACTTTGAGGCCGCGATCGCAGGCGGTTTGGGCATAGTTCACCATGCGTTCGGGCGTACGGTGGGCCGAGACAATGGCGACTTCATGGGCCACATCAAAGGTTTCGCAAATCGCGATCGCGGCCTGCATGGTGGGTAGGTCAGAGTCGCTGCCCATAATGATGCCGACTTGCGGTTTTTGGGGCGGGCTTTTGGGCGGGACGTTGGGGTGGGACGTCATTGTCATAGACTACCGAGTCGTACACTACCGAGAACACCAAAGTTATTCGTTCAGTGCGGTCTCTGCTCTCTTGAGGCAACTGACAGCTGAGACCGCAGATCTTAAGAGATCGGCTCAAGTTCATGCCTTGTTTGCACTTAAGCCATACCATCCAGAGTAAAGCGCCGAGTAGGGCTTTGTCTTGACCGTTACGAAGTACAATCTTTGAGCAACTTTTATCCAGCAACAAAAAATATTTGCGGTGCGTTGAATCGGTCATTTTTCCCCGGAGACTTTAAGTTGCTAGCACGCTCATCTGCTCCTGCCCGCCCTGATTAAATCGCCCTGGTTAAATCGCCCTGATTAAATCACCGTCTCGCATCCCTGATTTACGGCTTCTATTCAGACCTATGCCAGACCTTGCTATTCTGCTCAATGCCCGACTGCCGGGGCGCACTGGACGGTTTTGCTTAGAAATTCGCCAGCACCGCATTCAGGCCATCATGCCGATGGAGCGCGTGATGAACAACGCCATTCAGGCCATAGACCTAGACGGTGATTGGCTGTCACTGGGTGGGGTTGATTTACAAATCAACGGTGCCATGGGGCTGGCATTCCCAGATTTAACGGCAGCGGCGCTGCCCCAACTGGCGAAGATTTCCAGCTTCCTCTGGGATCAGGGGGTCAGCGCTTACCTGCCGACGCTGGTCACCGCTAGCGAAGACGCGCTTCGAACCAGCTTGCAGACCCTGCGCCAATATCATGATGCCTACCGCGATCACGCAAAGGGGTCAGCGAATGTAAGGTCGGCCAGTGCAGGCTTAATCGGCGGCTTAGAGGCGGCGCCAGACACTTCTCCGCGTGCTGCCATACTGGGAGCCCATTTGGAGGGTCCCTTTCTCAACCCGACTAAACGGGGAGCCCATCCCGAAGCGCACCTTCAGCCCCTGACGCTGGAGCGAGTTCAGGCGCTGCTTGGCGACTTTACCGATGTGGTGAAGGTGATCACCCTGGCCCCAGAGTTAGATCCGTCGGGCGAGGCCGTGGCTTGGCTGAAAGCTCAAGGCATTACGGTCAGCCTGGGCCATTCTCTTGCCACCGAAGTCCAGGCCCAGCAGGCGTTTACTGCTGGGGCTTCCATGGTGACCCACGCCTTTAATGCGATGCCGGGGTTGCACCACCGCGACCCTGGCCTGCTGGGCGCAGCCCTAGCAGATACCAATGTGAGCTGCGGGCTGATTGCAGACGGGCAGCATGTCTCTCGGACCATGCTAGATTTGCTGCTACGCACCTGGCGCGGTCAGCTGCACCCTTGCCCAGGGGAAGCGGTTGACCACCCCGGCCTATTTCTCGTGAGTGATGCCCTGGCCCCGCTCGGGCTCCCCGATGGCACTTATCCATGGGACGAGCGCGAAATCACGGTTGCGGCGGGTACAGCCCGACTACCGGACGGTACTCTGGCTGGGACAACGCTGCCGCTGCTACAGGGCGCACAGAATCTGGTGGCTTGGGGGCTAGCCAGTGCAGATGAAGCCATCCGTTTGGCGACAGACGCCCCTCGACAGGCGATTGGCCAACCGGGCCTAGCCGTAGGGCAGCCTGCTGACCTGCTGCGGTGGCACTGCCAGGGCCGTGAGCTGAGCTGGTCCTGGCTAGACCGTTAATAAAGTTGGACAGTTAATCCACCAGCTATTGGCCCATCACAAAAAATGCGGCCCAGTCCTGGGGATGGGGATACGTCTGTCGCGTTGTTAACATGGCCCGACGTAGGGCAACGGCGGCATCGGGCTCGGTCTGAAGCTGTTCGTAAAAGGCCGTCATTAGTGCCGCTGTAGACTGGTCGGGAACGGCCCACAGCGAAGCAACCAGCGTGTCTGTGCCTGCTGCCAAAAAGGCACGGGACAGCCCCATCACCCCATCTCCGGTGATGTGTCCCCGGCCTGTGTTGCAGGCGCTAAGCACCACCAACTCGGCACTGAGCTGCAGCTGCATGATTTCCCCGACGGTGAGCAGCCCATCGTTGGGCGAGTCAACCCCCGGTGTGGCGGTCACCTCTGGGGTTAGGGCAAGGGCGCTTTGCAGGGCCTGCTGATCGTCGAGCAAACCGTGGGTGGCGAGATGAATAATGCTGGCCGTTTCCAGCTGCGATCGCACGGCTGTCTCGGTGGCGGCGTCTCCTACCAGTGGCTCCGCACTCAGTAGGGGGGCGATGGCGCGGGCCTCAGTTTCAGCGCCGGGCAGTGGGGTCAGCGCCTTAGCGGGTTTGCCAGGGCCTTCGGCTACGGTGGGCATTTTAGGATTGCCCACGATGACAGCGGGGCGTGACGAGGACCGGTCTACCCCCACAACTAAGGCCGATTGAGTCTGGCCTGTGGCCCGCTGCTGCAAGAGCTGTTGGGTGTGAAGTGAGGGCGAGATCGCGAGGGTGTGCTGCTCAATCAGCGCCTGACCTTGCTCGTTAGTCAGCGCGGCAAAGGGAACGAGAAACAGAGACCGCTGGGGGCTGATAACAACTCTAGCCTCGGGGGCATCAGGCAGGTGCTCGGCTATCGGTTCAATCAGCAGCTGATGGAGTTCGCGGAGGGTCGTATCCGCAGCCTGTACTGATCGAGGTGCTTGAGTTAACGTTTCTGTAAAGGCAAAGGCCCCCCGCACGCCAAGCTGGGCTCGACTTCCTGCTACCTGTTCCGCCAGTGGCGCAGTCAGTCCACTAAGGTCTACCGTTTCGAAGATCACATCACCCGCTGGTGTCACCACCCACACGTAAAGCTGCTGGTCGGTGAATTGGGTGTAGCTGGGCGAGGGCTGGCGCAGCACCGAATATTGAACGAGCGTTTGGTTGTGGGTCGCGGCCAGCGATCGCAGCGCTGCGATACTGACAGCGGCATCTGTGTGGGTAGCCTCTGCGCCCAGCAGCTCAGCTAAGGCGCGTGCTCGACCCTGTTCGGCCACCACTAGGGCAGACTCCGGCTCCCCTTGGGCAACCAGTACCCGCTGGAGCTGCTCGTACAGGTAGCTCTGGGTTTCAAACAGCGACACTTTGTCGCTGTCGCGCAGGCCAGGCTTTAAAGATTCAAAGTGCTCAATCGCCAGCTGCAGGTCCGCCTTAGCGGCAGACAGGTCGTTGCGCTGGAGGGCAACCTCGGCCCGTCGCCCCAAGGCAAACAGAACCCCTGTGGCATCGTTGTGGCTCTCGGACCAGGCGTAGCCGTCGGTGTACAGCTCCAGCGCTGTACCCAGATCGCCGCGCATCTGCGCCACTCGACCCAGTCCGCTGAGGTTACGCCCGTAGTCGAGGCCGTTCCCCTGACTGTAAGACAGCGCCTCGGTGTAGGCTGCCTCAGACTCATCCCACTGCTGCTGGTCAAGGTACACCGCACCCAGTCGGCTCTGCGCCCGTCCTAGCCCCTCCCAATTGCCAATACCCCTGAGAATACTGGAGGCCAGCTGGTAGACCTCCAACGCTGCGCTCAGCTCTCCCTGCGCGTGATAAACCTGCCCTAGCCCCATCAGGCTACGAGCTCTACCCCAAGCATCTCCCAGTGCTTCGGCCTGCTGCCGGGCTGCGGTGTAATGTGCTGCCGCCTCGTCCCAGTCACCCAAATCTAGATAGATATCGCCTGTGACGGTCAGCGCCAGCACGCGGTCGGTGCGGTTATGGGCAATGTTCGTTGCGGTCTGGACGGTGTCTAATGCCCGACTGTATTGTCCCTGGTAGCGGTAGCCCTCGGCCAGGCCAAGCATTCGTTGGGGGCCAATATTCAGATCACGGACATACTGCACCTGATTGAGCCAGGTCAGGCCTCGTTCTAGGTCGCCGGTTGCCATGGCGGTGAGACCCCGCAGCAGTAACCAGCGCGATCGCAGCTCAGTCGTTGGGGTCACTGGCAGCCGTTCTGCCTGATCCAGCGTCCGTATCGCCTGCCGAAATGCCCCTAGCCGATATTGGGCTAGCCCAAGGTTGAGCAGGGCGATCTGCTGCCGGTCCGAATCTCCAGCCGCCTGATAGCGTTGGGCCGCCTGCTCAAACTGCTGCGCGGCCTGCCGGTAGCTATATACGGCTAAAAAGTTCTTACCCCGCTCCAACAGGTCGTCTGCTGGATTTGCCTGTGCCAGGATTGGCCGGGCTAGCGAGGCTACCGATGTACCGGGGGCTGATAGTAGGAGAATCATTAGAAAAACTTGGGTCAGCCATCGAGATCGCCGCTGACGTGCGGAAGAATTAACGTCAGTGGACCGATTAGAAAGGTGTAAAAGTCGCTTCACAATGACGCGCACTGGTGCAATAACGACAGAACAGTCAAGGTGATGCACAACGTTTGAGACGGTCGCTAACAAACCAGAATGGGTTCAGACGACTTCAGCCTGCGCATCAGAAATGACGGATGCGCAGTGGATAGCCAGCGTCGGCTTACTCTGCCTGGTCACCGTAGGCACAGGCGACATCGATGGTGTCGTAGATGCGCGTGCCCGGTTCAGCAGCTTTGAGTTCGCCCGCTTCGTCGTTGCTATACAGCACTTCGCCTAGACCGGAATAGGCCAGGGTACGCTCGGTGCGGTAGAACTTTGAATCACAGCTGGCGCTGTACTGCGTCTCCAGCGTCATGCCATCTGGAAACTCTGGTGTGGCGGTCTGTTCAATGGCCGTCCAAAACCGGACCGCCTCACCGTTCTTTTCAATAGTTTCGGTTTCAATACTGAGGTACCGACCATCGGCGGAGGCATCCAGTAACTGCCAGCTATCGGCTTTAGCAATCGTCGCAGCCCCTAAAGAGAGACCCATCACACCCAGGGCAACGCCCAGTGTCAGTCTCCGGTGACGACTCAGATGGCGGGGTTTGAGCCGCGCTACAGGTCGGACGGTCGAGTACCAGGACGTTAAGGTCATACCGATGGCCTACAGAGTGGATTGGCCCCAGCGTGCCCTAAAAACAAGACGACTTAACGTTTTCTTAATTATAGTTTGGGTCATTCTGCTCGAGCCGTTGAGCAGCGCTAGCTATAAGTACAGGCCACACATACAGACCACTGTCCCAACCCCCCACATCAACCTTTTGGGCGATTGCCATACCAGCCCAGACAGGGCTGTATGAACTTTCGACTAATGGCTAATATTCACCCACGACCCAGCTGACTAAAGTAAGACACATGGTAGATGCACCTGATTAAAAACATCATCAGAAACATCTTTCGGCCCAGTGAATTCAGGCACTGGGCCGTTTTTTTTTGTCTGTTTCTGGGAGCCTATTGAGTCTGCCAGCGCAGCAGCAGGGAGTTAAGGACAACGCCCAGAGAGCTGAGTGCCATCATGCCGCCTGCTAGTCCTGGGGTTAGGGTGATGCCCAGTGTGGGTAGCAGCACGCCAGCCGCTAACGGGATACAGACCAGGTTGTAGGTAAAGGCCCAGGCCAGGTTTTGACGAATTTTACTGAAGGTGGCTCGACTGAGCTGTAGCGCCGCGGTAATCTCCGACAGGCGATCGCGCATCATCACAATGTCGGCAGATTCCATCGCAATCTCGGTACCCGAGGTCATCGCGATGCCGACATCTGCCTGGGCCAAGGCAGGGGCATCGTTAATGCCATCACCAACAAACCCCACCCGGTGTCCCTGGTCTTGGAGCGCCGCGATCGCGGCTACCTTATCCGCCGGAGTCAGCCCGCCCTGAATTTCTTTTGCTGTCAGGCCAACCTGCTGACCGATGGCCGCTGCCGTCTCTGGCCGATCGCCGCTCAGCATCTGCAGTTGGAAGCCCTGACTGCGTAGCGACTCAAGGACGTCAGGAGACTCGGGCCGAAGCGGATCTTGCACCGCCAGTAGCCCCGCCAGCTGGTGTTCTACTGCGACGTAGACAGGGGTTTTGCCAGCTTTGGCTAGATGGGTAGCCGTGGAGAGGTGCCCCGTAGCGAGTGCAATGCCTTGGGCATCCATGTAGGCCCGGTTGCCCAATTGCACAACCCCGTAGGACTCGACCGTTGCCTGCACCCCCTGCCCGGCTACCGTCTCGTAATCTTCAGCTGTCAACAGATCCAATGACCTTGCCTCAGCCGCTGCCTGAATAGCCTTAGCTAGGGGATGTCGGGTACCGCTCTCGACCGTGGCGGCTAGGGTCAGCAACTGCTCGTCGGTCAGGTTGGCCTGCCAGCTGAAGATGTCCGTCACCGTCGGTTCGCCCTGGGTCAGCGTGCCCGTCTTGTCGAATACCAGCAGATCAAGCTGGTGCGTCCGCTCTAGACTATCGCCGCCGCGAATCAGCAGCCCCCGTTCAGCTCCGACCCCTGACCCCACCAGAATCGCCGTCGGCGTTGCCAACCCCAGCGCGCAGGGGCAGGCCACCACCATGACGGCAATGGCTAGCTTCAGGCTCACCAGCAGGGCAGAAGACCCGGTTGCCATGTGATGGTGCGCGTGGGGACTGCCCAACGCCGCCTGCATCACGTCGGGCCACAGCGGCAGCCCAATCCAGTACCAGAAGGCAAAGGTCAGGGTTGCGATCGCGAGAACGGCATAGGTAAAGTAGCCCGACACCTGATCGGCCAAGCCTTGAATGGGTGCTTTGCGGGTCTGCGCGGTTTCAACCAGGGCAATCATTTCGGCTAGGGTGGTGTCTGAGCCCGTCTGCGTGACCTGTAGCGTGATTGCCCCAGACTGGTTCAGCGTCCCTGCCGTCACCGGGTCGTTGACCTGCTTGGTCACCGGCAGTGACTCCCCCGTCAGCATCGACTCATCTACGGTCGTCTGTCCGGTGGTGACCACCCCATCGGCTGGAATTTTCTCACCGGGGAGGACCCGTAGCCACTCGCCCACCTGCACCTGAGCGGCCGGAATCTCGACCCCTTCGGTCATGTCTGGTCCCGGTACCAGGCGGGCAACCGTTGGCTGTAGGGCGACCAGCGATCGCAGTGCGTTAGCGGCCTGAAACCGGGCACGATCTTCCAACGTCCGCCCTAGCAGAATAAAGCTCAGCAGCATCACCGGCTCGTTAAAGAAGCACTCCCACCCTAGCGACGGCACCAGCAGCGCCACGACACTCGTCAGATAAGAACTCAACGCCCCCAGGCTCACCAGCGTATTCATATTTGGTGCACCCCTGCGGACCCCTTGCCAACCCTCTACCAAGATGGGGCGGGCGGGACCGGCCAGGACAAGGGTTGCCAGAACCGCGTGGAACCCCACCGTACTCAGAATCGGAATCTCGAACCAGCCCATGTGGCGAAAGTGGCCGATGGTCGAGAGAATTAGCAGGAGGGTTGCCACCGCAAACCGGCGCAGGTGTCCCTGCTGCTGAGCGGTCTTACGCTCAACCCATCGCTGCGCTGCGGCCTGCTCGTCGTTGCCTCTGGCCTGACTCTCGAACCCGGCCTGCGTCAGCTGCTGAGCTAAGTCACCGGGCTGCACTCGCGCAGCGTCGTACTTAACGGCAGCGACTTCAGTGACCAGATTGACCGTTGCAGACAGGACGCCATCCTGCTGCAAAAGCTGCTTCTCGACCGCGCGCACGCAGCCCGCACATTTCATTCCCCCAACGTCTAATACGGCTAACTCAGCCGTATCATGGGGCGTAGCAGTACTGGTATTATCGGCAGTCGCCGCAGGGCGATTGGCAAGCTGAGTCATAGAAACGAGATGAAGGGAGACTGCATCACAATTGCGGCGCAGCGCTGGAAAGATCGCAAAAACCGCTGCGGTGCCTGACATAGTCCTATAGTAACGAGCCCCGACGCCGCTCAGGGTTAAGACTTTACGTTAGCCCTGCAACAAAACCGCTATGGCAAAAACCGCCTCTATAGAGCCCACTGCTACAACGCTCGCCATCGGGCCTGCACCTCTGCAATGGTATAGAGCGCCTCAAACTGGAGCCCAGCGGCTGCGTATAGTTCGCCACCGCCCTGCTGTCGGTCTACCAGCGCCAAAATCGTGTCGACCTGATAGCCTGCCCCCTGCAGCCGCTCTACCGCTGTCATAGCAGACTGCCCCGTTGTCACGACATCTTCGATCACCACAACTGAGCTGCCCTCGGGCAGCGACGGCCCCTCAATGTACGCCTGAGTACCATGCCCCTTGGCAGCCTTGCGCACGATGAGGGGGGTAACGGACTGTCCGGCGTAGGTTGCCGCCACACTAATCGCCGTCACCATTGGGTCTGCGCCGAGTGTCAGTCCGCCCACGCCCACGGTCCCTGCGGGTAGACGATCCAGCAGCAGCCGACCCACCATCGTTCCCCCTTGGGGATGCAGCGTGGCCTGCTTGCCGTTGATGTAGTAGGTGGACGACTGGCCCGAAGACAGCACAAAGTCGCCTTCTTTGTAGGCTGCTGTGCAAATCAAGTCGAGTAGGGCTGACTGCAGCTCAGACACGCTAGCAGTGGGAATAGACAGGGCATCAAAGCGGGGAGAGTCGGTCATCGGGGCGGTTATATCCTCTAGGCTAAGCGGTTGAGTAGTTGGGGCACAGCAGGAACGGTTGGGATGTTGGGTCTGGGATGCATGAAGCACCTCAATCCTGCCAGTGGACCGCAGCCAGTTTATCGTTTTTGGTCAGCAGGGTAACATAGCTACAAACCGTAAGGACCCAAGGCGCTCGCTACAGTCGCTGGTGCAGTTTTGCTTTCCGCAGCTTGCGATCGCGCATCATCGAGCGTTCACGCAGTAACTCCTATCCCCAAACCGTGAGGACATCCCCAATGGGCAAACTAATTCAAGCCGGTGCTGCTGCCATGCTAGCGACAGCGGCTGTAGCCACCCAGGCCAATGCACAAGAGATTCTCCTGGCTGAGCCAACACTGCTAGATACCATCGAAGATATTAGCTATACCCACAGCGGCGACTACTACCGCAACCGCACCTTCGCTCGCCAAGTTGACCTGATTTTTGGCCCCGGCTGGTTTGGCTCCGCGGCATTTCCCGAGCTGGAGATGGACCGAGATGCCGAGGCATTAGAAACGGCCTATGGTGAACTGATGTTCTTACAAACGCGTAACACTCCGACCCTGCGCGTGCCCGACCTGCGTAACCCTTACAGCACGTCTGTCCAGCTGCTGCCGCTGTCTCAAACTAACAGCCGCGTCGTGGGCAGTGAGTTCAACTTCGAGCCCCTGCCACGCCGCTAGAGACCCACGTTCTTAGGCTGGCCCCAATCGAATTCACTACCCCCTAGTGCGGTACTGTGCAGCAACAATTGCGCAGTGCCGCTTTTTTAAGACAGCACAGGTGTACCAGGCGGTGCCGTCCCACTGGGCGGCTTAAGCCAAGTCACCAAGGTCATAACTTAATCCAGGGTGCAGGAATCGAACCTGCCTGAGGCGAATTATGAGTTCGCTGCCTAATCCGCTCGGCCAACCCTGGTCGCGGTTTGCTGCCCTATGATAGCCGAATCTACCAACGCTGCGAACCTGGCGTACAAGGACTTTAACAGCGGCGGCGACAGCGGCGGCGGCGGACCAATACATTGGTCTATGACCCGCTTTGGCCCTGTTGTTTGGTCCATACGCCCGGCCGGTGCACCCGTGCGTTAACTTATAGAAAAAATTGGGGTAGGCTGAAGCCGATAGTAGCTCTGCTGATTGGCGCTATTGAAGCGTAGCTGTGATCGGTTGGCTCAACCGGATACGCGACAAGACGACTTGAATAATTTTCTAAACGGACAAGTTTGAACGGACGATGGCCCTTAATCCTGCGATCGCATTTACTTTAATCTTACTGGCCCTGATGTTTGGCTCTGGCATTGTCAGTGCCTCTTGGGGGTATGCTCTGGGTCGTCAGGCACTGACGGGGGTACGTCAGCCCGAAACCCGCCCGTCCAACGTCACAGCGGCCAACCGCACCAGCAATGCTCAGGGCAGTGACTTTGTCCTACTAAAGGAAGAAGATATTCTCAAAGATGTAAAGGCCAGAATTGACGGTGGCTTGGGCGCAGCTGATTAACCGACGGGCGTTCGACCTTGAAGAGAAAGGGTCGCAACCTGAGATGTTCTTCGAGCCTATGAGCGGGTGGCGCTATCGCTAGCAGTAGGCCTCGCCATGGCTTTGATTTTGCCGCCAGTGCTGACCTTTGAGGTGTCTCTATGCTGGGTCTGTGTTGCATAACGCTAGCCTTGTCGAACTGACGCTATAGAATTAGACAGACCCAACGCAACACAGAGTATTGCCCAGAAGCATTTTGTCATGAGTCATTTTTGGCTAGGCTGCCCATGACGGGGACAGACGCGGCTATACGGTTGCTAGCGATTACGCTACTGATTGCGCTCAATGCCTTTTTTGTCGCAGCCGAGTTTTCTATTGTGTCGGTGCGGCGATCTCGCATTAACCAGCTAGCCGCCGGTGGCGACTTGCAGGCTAAAACCGTACAAAGCCTACAGCAAAGTATTGAACAACTGCTTTCTGCCACACAGCTGGGTATTACCTTATCCAGTTTGGCGCTGGGGTGGATTGGTGAAACAACAGTGGCTCAGCTGCTGCTCCAAGGACTGAGCAAGACCGCCCTGCCCGCCCGGATTCTGCAGGGGATATCCCACTCTGTCGCGCTGACGTTGGCGTTTGTTTTAATTGCCTATCTGCAAATCGTACTGGGTGAGCTGTGCCCTAAAACCATCGCGCTACGGTATCCCGAGCGCGTTGCTCGCGTCATCGGCCCAACTAGCCTCACCATTGCCCGATTTTTCACCCCGCTGATTTGGATTCTCAATCGGTCTACTCAGACACTGCTGCGAGGGTTGCGGATTGATCCCCTAAGCCGGGAGACCGCTGACCAGCTCTCGCCCCAAGAACTACAGCTCATCATTAGCACCTCGGCAGAGACGCCGGGATTGGTCAAAGCCGAACGAGAGATCTTGAACAACGTCTTCGAGTTTCGCGACGTTACTGTAGAAGAAATCATGGTGCCCCGCACCCAGATTAATGCCATTGACGAAACGGCAACCTTTCAAGACCTGATCAACGAGATGGCCGATACGGGCTATACGCGCTACCCCGTTGTGGGCGAGTCGTTCGATGATGTGCGTGGCATCATTCGTTTTAAGGAACTGGCTCAGCCGATGGCCCAGGGGCAAATTCACCCTGAGACCCCCATTCACAGCTGGGTCCGGCCTGCCCGGTTTGTACCCGCAGATTTGCCCTTAAACGAGCTGCTTACCCGCATGCAGCAGTCCCGCCAAGCCATGATGATCGTCGTTGATGACTATGGCGGTACGGCGGGCTTAGTCACGTTGCAGGATCTAACGGCGGAGATCATTGGCGATGAGGAGCCGTCCGTCTCATTGGACGGTCCCATTATGCTCACGGACGACCATTCTGCAGTGGTCCTGGCCCAGACCGACATTGAAACGGTCAATGACCAGCTGGGGCTGTCGCTGCCGGTTGTCGAAGACTACCAAACCCTAGCCGGATTCGTTATTTTTCACCTGCAGAAGATTCCCCAGGCTGGGGAGCAGCTGTTATACGACGATCGACTGGAGTTGATCGTCACCGCAGCCAGTGGTCCCAAGGTAGAACAAATCAAAATTGTCAGTCTCGGCCAACGCCTACAGCCGCAGCAAAAATTGCCACAGCGCCCCGCAGCGAAGCCCTCAGCCACCCTCGATACTCAAACATGAGGTGATCCTGAGGTCATTTCTAAGGCGTTAACTGACCATTTGCTTTGCTGTAACAGCAATTCGGGTGATACTCGAAGGTAGGGTCAGCAGGTGAGAGGAGCTTGATGTGAAACATGACACAGGTAGCGGACAGTTAAACGGGGCAACGCCCAATGGACGTCATCAGGGACGGGCAGACGATGCGTCCGGCCGGTTAGTGCGTCTGGGCGTAATCGGTATTGGCAACATGGGCCAACACCATGCCCGCGTGTTGAGCCGCCTAAAAGACGTTGAACTGGTGGGCGTCTCAGACGTCAACATTGAGCGGGGGCTAGATACGGCAGGGAAGTACGGCGTTCGATTTTTTGATGACTATACTGAGCTACTCAGCCATGTGGACGCTGTATGTGTGGCGGTGCCCACCCGGCTGCACCACACGGTGGGCATGGCCTGTCTCCAGTCCGGCGTACATGTCCTGATCGAAAAGCCCATTGCCGCCAGCATTGCTGAAGCCGAGTCGCTGGTCAACGCCGCTGCTAGCTCCGGCTGCATTCTCCAGGTGGGCCACATTGAGCGGTTTAACCCGGCCTTCCAAGAACTTCATAAGGTGCTCAAAACCGAAGAACTGCTGGCACTAGAGGCCCGGCGGATGAGCCCGTATTCCCAGCGGGCCAATGATGTGTCCGTAGTGCTCGATCTAATGATCCACGACATTGACCTGCTGCTAGAGCTGGCCGGGTCTTCGGTGGTGAAGCTGACTGCCAGCGGTAGCCGGGGGACAAATTCGCCCTACCTTGACTACGTCACCGCAACGCTGGGCTTTGCCAACGGCATTGTGGCGACGCTGACGGCCAGCAAGGTCACCCATCGCAAAATTCGCAACATCGCGGCCCACTGTCGCAATTCGCTGACGGAAGCTGACTTTCTGAATAACGAGATTCTGATTCACCGGCAGACGACGGCTCAAACGCTGACCGATCATGGCCAGGTGCTGTACCGTCAGGACGGTCTGATTGAAAAGGTCTACACCAGCAATATAGAGCCGCTACATGCGGAGCTGGAGCACTTTGTCAACTGCGTCCGTGGGGGCGAGAAGCCCTCTGTCGGCGGGGAGCAAGCGTTGAAGGCGCTGCGGCTGGCCAGTCTAATCGAGCAGATGGCTTTAGACGGTCGCCCCTGGGGACAGACCGAAGAGGTGGAAGGGGTCCTTAAGGAGATGTCGGTAACTGTTCGGTAGTAAAGACGCTTTGTACGGCAGTCAGCAGCTGTGCTTTTACGCGCTCGTTGCCTGCGGGGCTCAGGTGAATGTGGTCGCGGTAGAGCACTTCCGGGTCCGGAACTGCTTGAAAGTCCGCCAGAAAATTGAGGTAGGGGATACCCTTTTCTTGCACCCACTCATCGACTCGTTGCCGGGCGGTAATTTCGTAATCACGCGGCCCTGGCGGCAGGACTTCCCGCTTCAGCGGGGTCAACACCAAAATCATCTGTCCCCCGCTGGCGATTACCTGCTGATAGATCGCCGTTGCCGCCGCTAAATTCTTCCCAACCCGGTCGCCCGACTCGTTCTGGATGTCTTTTAGCCCAGGGATGGCGCGACCCCGGTGACGTCTGCGCTCGATCAGCTCTGCGATCGCACCCGGGGGATTATGGTCTGGATAGCCCGGATCGCGGCCGACCTGTAGCGAGGTGGGCTCGGTAGCAAACAAATCGTCGGTATTCATCACCAGCACGATGACCTGGGCGGCAAAGGTACCGTAACGCTCCAGGTAGGCCCGCTGATTGCGGGGACCCCAGGAATTGGCTGACACGTTGAGAACTTCTGCGGTTTGGAAGGATGCTGCCCCATTTGCGGTCGGTAACTGGGCCTGCAGGGCCTGTTCCAATCGAGCCGAGAGCGTTTCAGTTTGGTCAGTCCACCAGTTGCCGTTCACGATGGAATCCCCCAATAGCATGACCCGCAGCGTCGTCTCCGATGGTTGGGGCTCAATCGGATCGTTGCGCATCCCATAGCGGTTGATCATGATGCGGTTGCCAAAGCGGCGCAGGCGTTGGCTCGGGGCCAACAGGTAGCCGATGGCCGTATCAGCCTGGTACAGGGGTGGGGAGCCCAACCCTAGCCCCCAACGCAGACCCAATTCCACTAGCGCGATCAGCCCTAAGAGCAGCGTTACGGCAACAATGGCGATTTTCACAGGCGATTCTCAGTCGAATACTCCTGTCTGTCTTACCACACCGCTGTGGCTGTGGTGGCAATCAGGATAATTACGCTGCTGATTCTTGGTTCCGACTCAGTGTCTGGTCACCCACACCGCAGAAAATATAGCTAGCACCGGATCGGTTAGGACCCCGAGTACGGCTTCCTGTTTGGCCTACAGCCCGATGGCCCAAGAGCTTAACAGACCTGACGGCTGCCATAGCTATACTTTACGT
The DNA here is from genome assembly GCA_963923025.1 of uncultured bacterium. GTDB lineage: Bacteria > Cyanobacteriota > Cyanobacteriia > Phormidesmidales > Phormidesmidaceae > CAWUKV01. Next base: position 2,058 of record CAWUKV010000007.1, on the reverse strand, counting down.
ACCCGTAAGTCACCGAGTTGGGGGTCAAACTGTAATTTCTTACGGGGCAAGTCGACAATGGACTCCGCGATATTTCAGAAAGGACTGCGGGATTACTAAGGGAGACGCCCGATGTGCAAGTGATCGATGAACGCAATCAGCCCTTTGACCGCAGGGACCCCCTCGTTGAAAAAGCCCAGAATGCTGGTAGTAGACGACGAGCCCGACAATCTGGATTTGCTCTATCGTACGTTCCGCCGAGAATATCAGGTTCTGCGCGCCGAAAGTGGCGTCCAGGCACTAGACGTGTTGCAAAACGAAGGTGAAGTCGCGGTCATCATCTCTGATCAGCGCATGCCAGAAATGACGGGCACGGAGTTTCTCAGTAAGACGGTACCGGAGTTTCCGGATACGGTACGGATTATTCTGACGGGGTTTACCGATGTAGAAGACCTGGTGCAGGCGATCAATGCTGGGCAGGTGTACCGCTACATCACCAAACCTTGGGATCCTGATGAGCTGAAGGCTGTCGTTCAGCGGGCAACCGACACCTACGAACTCCTGAAGCAGCGCACCGCTGAGCTGAACCTGTCTGAAAAACAAACCAAGCTCCTGACCACCATTGGTCAGCTTTCTGCCCAAGAAATGCCGATTGAGGCCGTCCTACAGATGTTGGCCAGTGGCCTCGGCCAGGTTTTGAATGCTAGCGTCTGTGCGGTACAGACCGAAACGGCTCTGGAGCTGTATGGCTCGCTGGATGGCGCGGCCCAGCTGCTGGCAGAAAATGGTTTGGTGAGGCGCGCGATCGCAACCCAAACTACCCAAGCAATGGCCAATATTGACCAAGCCGATACTGATGACGATAAGGCCCTTTACACGGCTTCGGACAGCCGCTCCCATCTCGTCGTCCCCGTGGTTTACCAAGGACAGTACCAAGCGATCATTTCGCTTCAGTGGACCGAAGCCTATAAAACCCTCGATGATGTCAGCCGTCTGATGCAGCTCGTTGCTGCCCAGGCAGCACTCGGGCTCAAGGCCATGAGCTGCTAAACCACATCCAGACCTACAGCTTCCCCTACCGGAAAAGCCCTAGAGCTGGGCGTTGCCGAAGCCTAGTCACCCCCTACGCTGATGGGTGTGCCGAAGATTTGCGCACCTGTCAGGTCAATATCCGTTAGCGAGGCCCCTGCAACTTCAGTATCGTACAAGGTTGCCGAAGATAGATTTGCACCATCCAGCTGGGCCTGACTGAGGTCGGCGTTAGTGAGATAGCTGCCGCTGAGGTCAGCCCCGCTCAGATCGGCCCCTGAGAAATCAGCGCCTTCCAGGTTGCTACCGCTGAGGGAAGCCCCTGCAAGGTTTGCACCGCGCAGGTCAGCGCCAATTAGGTGTTGATTACTCAAATCGGCACCGGAAAGATCACAGCTAGCACAGACGCCTGTCAACAGGAGCTGCTGAACATCAGCCGGGTCGGCCGCCTGTGCAGAAGTTACGAGGGCTACGGGCAGCGTCAATACCAGGGTAGCCAGACCGGTCCTAACAATGTTGCGGGTTACGGGTCGCATGGGGTTCCTCCTCGGTGGGATGTCGGCGGTAACTACCACATCTACCCAGTACCTCAGGTCGTAGAACCCACTTTCCAGACAACTTGAACTAGAAAGTTAAAGATACGATGACAGACTGGGCAGTATCGCTGCGTTAAAGGCTGGGGTGCAGGTACGAACAGGCGTCCAACAGCACTGGAAGAAGCTTGTGGCGAGATTTTCCTACAGCCTTCTTATTTATGATGTCACCGGATTAGGGAACCAGCGTTGGGGATTATCCCTTCTTAAGATTCGGTTTTCCCGATAGGCAGCATAGGACGCGTCTATTTGAGTTGCGGTTTGTCAGTGGATCGCTAGCGGTATATCAAAGCGGCAACCAAATTTGAAACATGCTCCCCTCATGAGGCTGAGACTGACAGAGCAGTTGCCCCCTGTGGGCAGTCATGATTTGGTAGCTGGCAAAGAGCCCTAACCCGGTTCCCTGATTGACTGACAAAAGTTTAGTCGGGATGGCAGCGAATGGTACGGGACTGAA
>CAWUKV010000006.1:0-59208 GCA_963923025.1 uncultured bacterium | reverse complement strand
TGCCCATCTCAACAGTTTGCCGACAGTCGGTTTACCATAAACGGCTGGATTCGTCAGGGCTAGCAGTGTAGCTTTAAGGGATGCAGGTCAGGAAAATGACATAAAAAATAGCGGCTGTAACTGATGTCTGGCATGTGTTAAGAGAGCTACTTGATGTGCACCAATCGTCAGCCTAATTGTGCTGTTAGCCAGTCTTGGTCTTCTTGAGATAACGGCGGACGAGCAGGTTGATGGTAGTCAATAGCAAGGTGGTATCTGCCCTTGCTGTAAACGCGCTCTAGCAAAGGCTGTAGGGCTAATGTTGGCGGTGCTTCATCTGACAATAGCGGCACTGGAAATGGAGGAATAGGCTGACGTAGGTTGAAGCGGTAAAGATCCGCTGTTGGGCGCTGCCCTGCCTGAGCAACGAGAATACGATAGTCACTGGGGTATTCTCCAGACATCGGCAGCGGCGTTCCTCCTCGAAGAAGATCGATCTCCACGAGATGCGATGCACTAGCTAGCACTTCATTCCGCTTACGTAGATATGCTGTTCGACCTTCTCCGGAGCGTTTATTTTTGGGTGAGAGCAGTTCGATTACGGTAACTACCATGCCCGTTGCAACTTCACGGATTTCTAGATAGCGCTCGGTGATAGTCTCAGAAAGAGGTAGCGTAACTTTCTCGGGACTAGGCTGCACAAGGGTAGCGCTAGCTGAGGAGACTTTTGTTTGTGTTGTTGCTACAGTTACGTCAGGAATGCCGACTAGAACAGCCTCGTCGTCGGCTGTGTAAACTCGCTTCTCGACTTCGACTCGATACTTTTCGCTCAGATGATCTACTAAATCATTTGCCATAGCCACAATCAACCGGCTATGCACTGATGACCATAGCTCCGGATTCTCTAGGTAAGGATCCATTCCTGGAAATGGTGATGGCATAGCTTACGCCCAATGAACGAAAAGTTTGACTCTGTCAAGATTAGCTTTTGACGATAAAGAGCAGTCCTTCGCAGGTTTCTACACGAGCTATTTGATGATACGCTCAATTTTCAAAGTCAGAACCGGGAAAGTTGGCGAAAGCGTGATCCAAGAACTTAGCTAATTGGATATCGCGATCAGATATTTGATGTTCGATGTCCCAAGTCGTTAAATAAACTTCCACTGTTCGCCATAAATTTTCCCAACGAGGATGATGCAGCACATGTTCACAAACAGGTGCTGTTTGGTGCATAAATTCTATTACATCTATAAAAGTCTTGAATTTATATTTTCGAGAGATTTCGACTCTTACCTGCTCTCTCTCTTCTTGAATATATGTTTCTACCCTCCTCCAACTTAAAATACTATTGTCCAAGGCTATTTTTAGCTTTTCTTCGCTTATAGGATCTGGTATTTCTGGAGGCGGATCTGGATACATGGAAGATGCCCGTTTCACCATTTCTTTCGGCAAACTATGCTTCTTCTTTTGCAGTAACTTCGGCACCAGATCTCCCGAATAACCTGCTAAAGCTATTGCATTACAGCCTAAACGATAAGCAAATTCAACTGACTCACCAGCCCCAATAGCTCCATAAAAACCAATTAAAAACTCGATTGCAGCTCGATCTCCTATAGATTGACTCATACCAATTACGTAAGGAATATACTGAGCTAATGCATTAGCCTGAAAATCCGAATAGCAGGCATTCAGCACCGCACATTCCAGTCCCCGTTCTGAAAAGATTTTAGCAAGTTCCGCAAGTGCTTCAGAGCTGATCAATTTTGTCTGCCCATCTATATCTTCAAATATCAAGCCCTCTTTTCCCATTCCGTGCCCACTAAAGTGAACGATTTGAGGCCGAGAATCCAACATAGCCTGTTGAATATCGCGTGGACGAGTCGCCCCACTAGACGATATCGGAACCTTTCCGTAACCTTGAATTCGAAGTTTTTCCTTTATCTCTCTCTCTTCTTCTTGTAATCGGAGACTACTCGTTGCCTTTGGATTGGCTGCTAAAAATAAAATTTTTCTTTGTTTATGGGTACCACTCATGATTTAGGTATGCTTTCTCACCTAATAGTTCTATTTTGCTAGCGACATACCCATATATGGATTCAGCGAGCTTAAACAAGTAAATTACGCCCTTCTGTTGGAATTGTACTAATTTTCTGTCTAGACGATGAATCAAATCGGCTAACGTCTCATATTCTGCTTCTTCGTCTCTGCCTTCATATCCCGCTTACTCGACGCGGCCACTTCCGCATCCATAATGGTGCGTCCCGTCGCCGCTAAGTACACGTCGTCTAAGCTTGGCCGCGACTGAGCAATGCCAAATGTCGGCAGTCCGGCCTCCTTTAATGCCTGCTGCACTGTCATCAGCGCATCGGCATCCGACTCCACCACCAGGTTCAGCGAATTCCCTTGGGCCGAATTGACAATGACCTCCTGTACCGAGGGCAGCTTCTCTAGCAGTGCCTTCGCCTGTTCAGCTTCGTCATCCGGCGTAAACTCGCGTACTCGCAGTGTGATTCTGTCCCCGCCGATTTGATCCTTCAGTTCACTGGGCGTACCGCTAGAAATCACCTTCCCTTGGTCAATAATCGCGACCCTATCCGCCAGCACATCCACCTCTTCTAAGTAGTGGCTAGTAATCAAAATTGTGGTGCCGTCTGCCTGTAGCTGTCGCAAAAATCGCCACACTGCCGACCGACTTTCAATGTCTAGACCCACTGTTGGCTCATCCAGCACCAATACGTCCGGCTGATGCAGCAGACCCGCCGCCAGATCCAACCGTTTTTTGATACCGCCTGAGTAGGTGCCCGACTTCTTATCGGCGTAGTCTTCAATTTCTAGCAGTCCCAGCATCTGGTCGATACGGACCTTTGCCAGCTTAGACGGCAGGTGATAAATTGCGGCTTGCAGCTCTAGCATCTCACGACCAGTTAGTACTTTATCGATGGCAACTTCCTGAGCGATGTAGCCCAGCCGCTGTCGCACCTGACGCGGGTTGTCCAGCACCGATATGCCCGTGACTTCTAGCTTGCCTGCATCCGGCAGGGTCAGAGTACAAAGGCAACGAATAGTCGTGGTTTTACCCGCACCATTAGGACCCAACAAACCAAAAATCTCACCCGGCTTAATTTCGAGGGAGACGTCTTTGACGGCCTCGACATCGCCGTAGCGCTTTTGTAGACCGTCGATGAGTACAGCAGAAGTCATAGTCTTGTGTTCTTTCGTCCCAATATTCTACCGAACCCGTACGACGATCCCCAGCTAGACCAGCGCGACTAGATAGCTCGTCACTGCTGTAACGCCGTGCCGTACAACCGGCAGACTATCCACCACCATCGCCGCCGATAGCAGCATCATGTAGAAAATGGAATATTTGAAGGTGTCCTTTGCTAGATCTCGGTTACTGGGACATTGGCGCAGCGCATAGGCCTTGCGTAGGAAAATAACGCCCAGGTAGGTCGCGATCGCACCATACACCCAGCCGCACGCCTCAGTTGGGCACACCATCAGCAGCGTCAGCGGCACCAGCAGCAGCGTGTAAAACCAAATCTGATTCGCGGTTTCCTCATCCCCAGCCACCACCGGCAGCATCGGAATGTTCACCTTGGCATAGTCATCCTGAATCAGCAGCGCCAGTGCCCAGAAGTGGGGCGGTGTCCAGATAAACACAATGCCGAAGAAAATCCAGGCGGCCCAGCCCAGCTCACCGGTTACCGCTGCCCAGCCCACCATCGGGGGAATGGCACCTGCCGCCCCACCAATGACAATGTTTTGTGGGGAAGAGCGCTTTAGCCAGTGGGTGTAAACGGCGATGTAGACCACAATGCCCGACATGGCTAGGCCCGCTGCCAGCAGGTTAGCAAACACCGTCAGTAGGGTAAACGATGCCAGGGCCAGCACCGCCGCGAAAATCAGCGCATCCTGCACTTGAATGCGACCTGAGGGCAGAGGGCGGTGCCGAGTCCGCTCCATGTCGTAGTCGATGTCGCGGTCATAGACGCAGTTGATCACCTGCGCCGAGGCCGCTGCCAGGGCTCCGCCCAACAGCGTGACCAGAAACAGCAGCATGTTCAGCTGGCCCTGCGCCGCCACCCACATGCTCCCTGCCGTCTCAATCAGCAGAAGGGGAATGATGCGGGGCTTGGTGAGCTGCATGTAGCTGCGGAGGACCTGCCCAAAGTTTTCGTGGTGTTTTTGGGGCTGATCCCAAGTGGTGGGTTGCATAAAAAAGTCCTGTGAGTAACGTCAGGCGGATGTATGAGGCGGATGTATCAAGCGAGGGATTTACTGTTCAGTTAGGGCGCAGCTAGCCGTGCGATCGCGAATGCCCAGCACCGTAAACACCACCAGCACGCCTAGCAGGGTGGCACCGATGGTCTGGTGGGAGACGGTCAGCGGCTCGACTTGCAAGTGCAGGCGCAGGGTGGCAATCCCTAGCAAAATTTGCAGAATGACGAGGAAACCTGCAGCTTTAGCCAGGGTACGAAGGCGTCCATTGAGGGCAGGGGTACGCCAGGTGAAGTAGAGGAGCAGTGCGATCGCAGTTGTCGGCACGATGGCTCCCCACTTGTGACTGGTCATCACCTGACAGAGCTGCGACAGGCCAAAGCACTGGTGTGCGGCCCAACGGGAGGCCACTAGCCCACCCAGCAGGCTCTGGCCGTAAATCAGCACAGCAGCTGTCCCGCTCAGCCAAGGCAGACGACCCGCCGTACCTACCGCTCGGTATGGCATCAGCGCCACACCCATCACCAACAGCGAGCAAAAGAACAGCAACGCCGTACCTAGATGCGCCGTGACAATGTCAAACCGCAGCAGTTGTGTCACCGTCAGGCCACCCAACACGCCCTGCACCACGATCAGCATCAGCACACCCACTGCCGCCCAAGGCACCCAGCGGGCTAGCTGCTGGCGAAACCAAACGGTGAGGCCCACCAAACCCATCGCCATCAGACCAATCAGCGAGGCGTCCATGCGGTGAAACCACTCTAGAAACACCTGTAGATTCATCTGCTGACTGGGCACAAGCTGGCCGTAGCATAGCGGCCAGTCGGGGCAGGCAAGCCCCGCATTCATCACCCGCGTGGCACTACCCACAGCCATCAGGGCTAACGTTGCCGCAGCCATCTTCCAGATCCAGCGGCGGATAAACTGCTGTGGAGAAAACGCTGTTGGTTTCGACCGGCCAGGCTGCGTCAGTGAAGAAGCAGAAGAATCGACGATCTTAGGAGCAGAAGCGGAGGATTGAGCCATAAATACTGTCTAAATGAATCTTTCCGGCGGAGTGCTTAGTGACGGCAAGCAAGATAATAAGGCTCAGAATTGTTTCACTTTGTTGCAAAATTTGCGGTCAACATGTCAACAAATGTTTCAACAACATCAACAAGCACAACGACTTCAAGCCACACTGTAGAAAATTTTTCTCTCGTCGTGGAGAGAGGTACAGAGTTTCTTAGCAATTGGCCCGTATCAAGCGTTTCAAACCTGAAGAAAATCCGTAAACGCTAATTCTTGTGTGCAAACCGACGCCCATTGAGCAACAGCCGCGTTAACGTATTAGGTGAAAAATTTGCAGCGCTTAATCCTCGCGTTCTATCCAGAGATAGATTCTCTTTGGGTACGGCAAGGGGCGTCGCAAACAGACCGCTACACCTACCCCAGAAGCAAGAACGCGCAAGAGGTTCTCGTGCAGATTCCAAGCTCCGTTGTCAGCCTACTTATCGGCATTGTTGTTACGCTCGTCAGCCTCTGGTACGGCCAAAACCATGGTCTGCTTCCCGTTGCTGCCTCCAAGGAAGCTGGCGACATTGATGCCCTGTTCAACGTCATGATGACGATTGGTACAGGTCTTTTCCTGATCGTCGAAGGGGCGTTGATTTATGCCGCCATCCGCTTTCGCCGTCGCAAAGGGGACGAGGGCGATGGCGAACACCTGGAAGGCAACATTCCCTTAGAAATTGTCTGGACCGCGATTCCAGCCGTCATCGTGCTGGGTCTGTCCATCTACAGCTTCGACATCTACACCGAAATGGGCGGCCTCAGCCTAGACAAAGAGGGGGCTAACGCGCCGGTAGTACAGCTGGCTTACGCAGACGGCGGCGATGACACCTCTAGCTATCCAACGCTGTTGGGTGCAGCCGGTCTGGGCGAGCCTCCTAGCGATGCCGACATGGTGCCCGACGTCACCATTGACGTGCTGGCCATGCAGTATGCCTTCGTCATGACCTACCCAGACACAGGCATTGTGGACGGCGAAGTTCACATTCCTACCGGCCAGCTAGTCAAGCTGAACCTCAAAGCTCAGGATGTTCTACATGCTTTCTGGTTACCCGAGTTTCGTATCAAGCAGGACATGATCCCCGGCACTGACACATCACTGGTGGTCAAGGCGACCCGCGAGGGCACCTATCCGGTGGTTTGTGCAGAGCTGTGCGGCCCTTACCACGGCGGTATGCGTACACAGATCATCGTGCATTCGCCCGAGGATTACGACGCCTGGGTACAGAGCCGAATCGCACAGGGGCCAACGGATGCCAGCGCCATTGCCAAATCCGCCGTGGATGAAACCGCTAGCGAGTACCTGGCCCATTACGAAGACGCTATCCCGGCAGACGCACTACCCCATCACCACAGTGACCTAGCTTTCAACCCAGGTCACTAGCGCAACATTCAGAAGACAGAATCCGCTGCCTCACGCTAGGCGGCTGTCTGCCCTTTGCCGTCTTCCTTGATCAAAAGCTTTTCTACCGATCCATACGTTTTTATGGCACAAGCAGAACTGATTAAACCGTCAGATCCAACGCCGCCCGATGCGTCGCTGGGTAACGAGCGGAAATGGACCGACTACTTTACCTTTTGCACAGATCACAAGGTCATTGGTATCCAGTACCTGGTGACGTCTTTCGTCTTTTATATGGTGGGTGGCGGTCTAGCGACGGTGATTCGCACCGAGCTAGCGACCCCTGCCCCAGATATTGTGACGCCCGAAACCTACAATGGCGTGCTCACCCTCCACGGCACGGTGATGCTGTTCCTGTGGATTGTTCCAGCGGGGGCGGGTTTGGCGAACTATCTGATTCCGTTAATGATAGGGGCTAAGGATATGGCCTTTCCCCGGATTAATGCGATCGCATTTTGGCTGATCCCACCGTCCGGCATCATGCTCATTTCCAGTTTCTTCTTTGAGCCGCCCCAGGCCGGTTGGACCTCATATCCACCGCTGAGCCTGACGACAGGCATGCTAGGCCAGGGCATCTGGATTTTGAGCATTCTGATCGGTGGTACGGCCTCGATTTTGGGCGCGCTAAATTTCTTCGTCACCATCATGAAGATGCGCGTGCCGACCATGCCATTTACCAAAATGCCGCTGTTCTGCTGGTCCATGCTGGCAACGTCGCTGCTGATTCTGATTAGCACGCCGGTTCTGGCGGGGGCGCTGATTCTGCTGATGTTCGACCTAGTCGCGGGTACGGCCTTCTTCAACCCGACGGGCGGCGGTAACCCGGTGGTGTACCAGCACATGTTCTGGTTCTACTCTCACCCGGCAGTCTATATCTTTGTGCTACCGCTGTTCGGGGCCATTTCAGAAGTCATTCCCGTTCATGCCCGCAAGCCCATCTTTGGCTATCGAGCCATTGCCTACTCCAGTTTGGTCATCAGCTTCCTGGGCCTGATCGTTTGGGCGCACCACATGTTCACTAGCGGCACTCCGCCCTGGCTGCGCATGTTCTTCATGATTACGACCATGACCATTGCTGTGCCTACCGGCATCAAAGTATTTGGCTGGACGGCAACGCTGTGGAAGGGCAAGATCGCTTACACTAGCGCCATGCTGTTTGCTATGGGCTTTATCGCCATCTTTGTGATTGGCGGCATCAGTGGTGTCATGCTGGCAGCGGTACCGTTTGATATTCATGTTCACGACACTTACTTTGTCGTGGCCCATTTTCACTATGTTCTCTTTGGTGCGTCTACCTTTGGGGTCTATATGGCGGTGTACCACTGGTTCCCCAAAATGACCGGGCGAATGATGAATGAATTTTGGGGGCGGGTTCACTTTGCCCTCACCTTTGTCGGTATGAACCTGACCTTTATGCCCATGCATGAGCTGGGGCTGAAAGGGATGAACCGGCGGATTGCCCTGTACGACCCGCAGTTCACGGACTTAAACGTTCTTGCCACCATTGGCGCTTATATTCTCGCCGTCTCTACGATTCCTTTCCTCATCAACGCCGTCTACAGCTGGGGCTGGGGTGAAAAATCACCCACTAATCCCTGGCGGGCGCTGACGCTAGAGTGGCAAACGCTATCGCCTCCGGCCCACGAGAACTTTGAAGGGGTGCCAGTACTCAAGACAGGGCCTTACGATTATGGTCTGGGATATATTCCTGAGACGGATGATGACGAGATTTACGAGGAGGCAATGGCGGCTGCGGCTGCGCATTAGGAAACAACTATGACGATGCAAGGCGCTGTCAACCTAGACGAAACCACCGTAGCGGTCACGAGCGAGACCCACGGTCACGAAGAACATCCCGACTTTCGTATGTATGGCGTACTGGTCTTCCTGTGTGCCGAGAGCATGATCTTTTTGGGATTGTTTATTGCTTATCTCAGCTTCCGGCTAATGGCTCCATCCTGGCCGCCAGAAGGCACACCAGAGCTGGAGCTGCTGCTGCCGGGGATTAATACCCTGATTCTGATCTCCAGCAGTTTTGTTATCCATCGGGCAGATACTGCCATCAAGCAGGATGACGAGAAGGGGATGCGCCTGTGGTTCGGCATTACCGCTGCAATGGGTGCCATTTTCCTAGCGGGTCAGGTCTACGAGTACATGCACCTAGAGTTCGGCCTATCGGACAATCTGTTTGCTAGCACGTTTTATGTGCTCACTGGCTTTCACGGGCTACACGTACTGTTTGGTCTGTTAATGATGTTAGCGGTGCTGTTCCGCTCTCGGGCAGCGGGTCACTACTCCCACGAAAATCACTTTGGCATTGAGGCCACTGAGCTGTACTGGCACTTTGTCGATGTAATTTGGATTATTCTGTTCGCGCTGCTGTATTTGTGGCGGTAACGTGAGATCGCGGAGCTGGTTCAGAGGAGCGTTGTACCTCAAACACTGAACCTCAAACACTGAACCTCAATGTCCAAAAGCCTGTCCGAAAGAGGCAGGCTTTTTTGTGGCATAACAATCGAAGGGTTGGTTAAGGCATTCAACTGCGTCGAGAGGCTCCAGTGTCAAGAACTTCAGCGCCAGGAACTGTCCCCAGCAACTCGACGAATGCAATAGCTGCTTCAGCGAGGGCTTAGATTGATTCGGGGTCAACGCCCATCTCTCTCAACTTTTGAGCAAGACGCTGTGCTCGATCTTCTGCTTCTTGTGCTCGATCTTCTGCTTCTTGTGCCCGATCTTCTGCCGCTTGCCGAGAGCGAATTTCGCTTCTAAGAGCATCCAGAAGTTCGTAGGGCGCGAGCAGCTTCTCTCCAGTATCAAGGCGGTACAGGCCAACTAAGGAATCTTCTACGGTTAACTGAAGGCTCAAAACCTGACTAATGCCATCGGTGATCGGTTGGTATGTTTCTTCCTCTAGCCGATAGCCCCTCAGCTTTTCAGGAATCCACTCGCCCTTTGGGTCAAACAGCCAATACTCCGCAACCCCTATCTGCTCATAAAGCGTTTTTTTGTCGACTTTGTCTTTGTCCTGCGTACCTTTCGAAGTAATTTCAAAAATGACTGAAGGAACGGCACCTTCTCGCCAAATTTTGTAGTTGTCACGGGGTCCTGGCTCAACACCTTCGATTAGCATCACGTCTGGAGCGACCCGCAGCCGAGGCAACCCTTTAGCGTAGTAAAGGAACTGGTCGGCCAGAACAATCGCCTGCTGATCTTGATAGAGCTGCCGCAAAATCACGACCAGGTTAACAATCGCGTCCACATGCAAAGAGGTCTCGGCCAAAGGTTCTCCGTCTGAACTGGGATAAAAGATATCCTCGTCGGGGGCAATTTTGGGGGGTACACGCCTCGAGAACAAGCGTGTGGGTGGGGTAGCAACCATAAGCCGCAGCTGTGGACTAGATGTGGACTGGTTAGTAGAGTGTTTGTTCTAATTTTTCTATACTACTGCACTTGACCGAGGTTCCTTATAATGATGGGACTTGTAATGCTATTGAATACACGAGGCAAACGGTGACCGTCACTCCGCTTTCTCCCAAAACTGCTGGTACAAACGCAACCAAACCGACTGACCCCAGCATTCGCCCAGATAAGTTAGGCCGCTTTGGTCGTTTCGGTGGTAAGTATGTGCCTGAGACGCTGATGCCTGCCCTGAGCGAGCTAGAAGCGGCCTTTTATCAGTATCGGGATGATGCCGAGTTTCAGGCAGAACTGGACGGCCTATTGAAGGACTATGTGGGTCGTGCCAACCCGCTGTACTTTGCAGAGCGGCTAACGGCTCATTACGCAAAACCTGACGGTAGCGGCCCGCAGATTTACCTGAAGCGCGAAGACCTGAACCACACGGGCGCACACAAAATCAATAATGCTCTGGCCCAGGCCCTGTTAGCCAAACGTATGGGCAAGCCTCGGGTAATTGCAGAAACGGGGGCCGGACAGCATGGCGTGGCGACGGCAACCGCCTGCGCGCGCTTTGGCATTGAGTGCGTCATTTATATGGGCGTGCACGACATGGAACGGCAGGCGCTGAATGTGTTTCGCATGCGGCTGATGGGGGCGGAGGTACGGCCCGTCACCGCCGGAACCGGCACGCTGAAGGATGCAACGTCCGAAGCCATTCGCGACTGGGTCACCAATGTCGAAACGACGCACTACATCTTGGGCTCCGTTGCTGGTCCTCACCCGTACCCGATGATGGTGCGCGACTTCCATGGTGTGATTGGCAAAGAGACTCGGCAGCAGTGCCAGGAGAAGTGGGGTGGTCTGCCCGATATTCTGGTGGCCTGTGTGGGCGGTGGCTCCAACGCTATGGGCCTGTTCAACGAGTTTGTAGAAGACGAGTCCATCCGCATGATTGGTGTGGAGGCCGCGGGTGAAGGCGATACCACCGACAAGCACGCGGCAACCTTGACCAAGGGCCGTGTGGGCGTATTGCACGGGGCCATGAGCTACCTGCTACAGGACGGTGAAGGCCAGGTGATCGAGGCCCATTCCATTAGTGCAGGGCTGGACTACCCCGGCGTTGGCCCTGAGCACAGCTACCTTAAGGACATTGGCCGGGCTGAGTACTATAGCGTTACCGATACCGAAGCGCTGGAGTCGTTCCAGCAGGTGTCGCGACTAGAAGGCATCATCCCTGCCCTAGAAACGGCCCATGCCTTTGCTTACCTGGACAAACTTTGCCCAACGCTGAGCGGCAGCCCCAAAATCGTGATTAACTGCTCGGGCCGGGGCGATAAGGACGTGCAGACGGTTGCTAAGGTGCTGAAGTTTGATGAGTGAAACAACTGAAGATTTGCAGGCTGAGCAGTTTGAGGTGTGCGATCGCGACCTCCCCCAGTCCTTGCTCGACCGCTATCTGGACTCCTCTGCCATTGCCGTAGACACCGAGACCATGGGCCTAAACCCCCATCGGGACCGGCTGTGTCTGATACAGCTTTGCGACTGCGATGGCTACGTCTCGGCTATTCGTATGGAGCGGGGGCAAACTGAAGCCCCTAACCTAAAGCGGCTAATGGAAACGCCGGGCATTCTGAAAATTTTTCACTTTGCCCGTTTCGACATGGCAACGCTGAAGCAGCATTTGCATATCGACATCAACCCAGTATTTTGCACCAAGGTCGCCAGCAAGCTGGCCCGCACCTATAGCCCCCGCCATGGGCTCAAGGAACTGGTCAAAGAAATCAGCGGCATTGAGCTAGACAAGTCCGCCCAAAGCTCCGACTGGGGCAATGTGCTGAATCTGACCGACGAGCAGCTACGCTACGCCGCCAACGACGTGCGCTACCTGCACGAGCTATGCAGCAAGCTAACGCTAATGCTCCAGCGCGAAAGTCGTTGGTCCTTAGCCGAAGAGTGCTTCAGCTGTTTGCCGACGATTGTCAAGCTGGACCTGATGCAGTACGAAGATGTGTTCAGGCACTGATTTGGCGCTGCACCGACCCCGCGCTGTAGGGTGAGCGTCTCGTTCGCCCCGCTTTAGTATGGCCACGGCAGCTAAGATGGTCGTCCTACGAGTCCTGTAAATCGCTCAAATTTGGCGCGTCCCATTTCAGCACGGAGGCGTTCACCCCGTCCTGCTGCTTCCGCTTAGAATCTGCCTCAAACCACTGGATAATCTGCTCGGTAGTCAAAGACTCAACTGACGTATCCAAATCTTTGGCAATGTAGCTCAGCAGCTTCGCAGTAGATAGCGTCAGCCGGGTCAGAAATTTCTCTGGTGTTGTCAGCAGCGCCCCGTCAACGGCGGCCGACTCCTCGGGGGTAAGAAACTGAAGAGATTGCTCAAGCATGGGCTTTTTCTTTGATCATGTAGCCACAGAGGTGTTCGCCCCGGACCAACCAGTGAGTACGCTCGACCGAGCAGTCGGGCAGTGCGATCGCAAACATCGCCAGTTCATGCCCACAAACGGTCGGATAGGACTCGGCAATATGGGAAATAGCGCAGTTGTACTCAGTAATCACATAGGCCGGTGAGTCAGTCCCTTCTTCTGACTCCACCCGATGCCACTCGGCCATGTAGCCCTCGGCTTTGCGCAACTCCACCAGGTGCTGCACCCGATCCAACAGCGACGCATCTCCTAGCTTTGCTTGGTAGGTTTGGGCCTTGCGCTGCCACTGTTCGCGCAATACAGCGCTGACCTGCTCGGCACCCATCGTTTCAGCAATGGTGTCGAGCAGAGACACAGCAAACTGATCGTACTGGGAAGGAAAGCGATCGCGCCCCTTGCGGCTGAGCTGGTAGGTGTAGTTGGGTCGCCCCATACCTGTCTGCTCGGTCTGATGCTCAATCAGCGCCTCAGACTCTAAATCCTTTAGATGGCGACGAATCGCCTGGGGGCTCAGGCTTAGCTCCTCTGCCAGCGTTTGAGCCGTGGCCTGTCCACGACGCAGCAACGTCTGCAAAATATCGTCTTTAGTCGAGGGCTGCTGAACAGATGACATGGGCCTAACCCGAATATGCGGAGCCAGTCTTAACCTACACAAATGCCGCTAGGACCTGCCACTGCTGGTGTCCTACCTTGCTGGAGCCTTCATAACCTTTGGCTTAACCGACTTAAACAACACGAGTGTTGCTAAAGTCAAAGTGCTGAAGTAACCTTAAAGATAGTTAAGCAACATCTGTGTTGTTTTAATTATAGAATCATTTGGTCGTCTAGGACGGGCCTCGCCCCACGCACCAGTTTCATGGCTTTAGAAAAACCGACTCAAGCATCCGATAAAAATCTTGAACTCATGCGTAACTTTGCGCAAAGTTACGCCAAGCGCACCGGCACCTATTTTTGTGCCGATTTGGGCGTCACCGCCGTGGTGCTTGAGGGCTTAGCCAAGCATAAGGACGACTACGGCTCTCCGCTGTGCCCCTGCCGCCACTACGAAGACAAAGAAGCCGAAGTCAAAGCCACCTATTGGAACTGCCCCTGCGTCCCCATGCAGGAACGCCGCGAATGCCATTGCATGCTCTTCCTCACCGAAGACAACGCCTTCTCCGGCGACGAGCAAGAAATTTCCTTCGAGAAGATTCGCGAAGAAACGAACAAGTACTAGTCCCCCAGCATCAGGTCCCAAACACTAGACCCAGCCCATGAGTAGCGTTCAATCTGTCGTTAGTCAGCCCTATAAGTACGGCTTCGTCACCGATATTGAGTCGGACGTCATTCCTCGCGGCCTCAGCGAGGATATTGTCCGGCTGATTTCGTCGAAAAAGAACGAGCCCGAATTCATGCTGGAATTTCGGCTCAAGGCCTATCGCAAGTGGCTGACCATGACCGAGCCAGATTGGCCCAATGTGCGCTACCCAGCGGTCAACTATCAGGACATCATCTATTACTCTGCGCCTAAGCAGCAGCCCAAAAAGCTGGACAGTATGGATGATGTGGATCCTGAGCTGCTTGATACGTTCGAAAAGCTGGGCATTCCTCTTTCTGAGCAGAAGCGGCTAGCAAACGTGGCTGTGGACGCAGTATTCGACAGTGTCTCCATCGCAACCACCTACAAGAAGGATCTCGCGAAGTACGGCATTTACTTCGGCTCCATTTCCGAAGCTATCCACGAGCATCCTGAGCTAATCGAGAAGTATCTGGGCTCTGTGGTGCCTGCTGCTGACAACTATTTCGCTGCGCTCAACTCAGCGGTATTTAGCGACGGCTCCTTCGTCTACATTCCCAAGGGCGTCAAATGTCCGATGGACCTGTCCACCTACTTCCGCATTAACAACGGCGACTCCGGCCAGTTTGAGCGGACGCTAATTGTGGCAGAGGAGGGCAGCTCGGTCACCTACCTGGAGGGCTGCACGGCTCCCATGTACGACAGTAATCAGCTCCATGCGGCTGTGGTTGAGCTGGTTGCCCTAGACGATGCTGAGATCAACTACTCCACCGTTCAAAACTGGTTTGCCGGAGACGAAAACGGTAAGGGCGGCATCTACAACTTTGTCACCAAGCGCGGTCTCTGTGCCGGGAAGAACTCAAAGATTTCTTGGACGCAGGTGGAAACGGGCTCAGCTATTACCTGGAAGTACCCGAGCTGTGTATTGGTGGGCGACAACTCCGTGGGGGAATTTTATTCGGTTGCGCTGACGAACAATATGCAGCAGGCCGACACGGGCACCAAGATGGTTCATGTGGGCAAGAACACTCGCAGCACCATCATCTCTAAAGGCATTTCTGCCGGTAAGTCGAAGAACAGCTATCGCGGTCTGGTGAAGATGGGACCGAAGGCGGAGGGCGCGCGCAACTACTCCCAGTGCGACTCGATGCTAATTGGCGATACGTCCAATGCTAATACCTACCCTTACATTCAGGCGCAGAATAGCACCGCCCAGGTTGAGCACGAGGCGTCTACGTCCAAAATTGGCGAAGACCAGCTGTTCTACTTTGCCCAGCGTGGCATCTCCCCGGAAGATGCGGTCTCAATGATTATCAGCGGCTTCTGCCGCGACGTGTTCAATAAGCTGCCGATGGAGTTTGCGGCTGAAGCTGACAAGCTGCTGGCCCTGAAGCTTGAGAATTCGGTTGGGTAAGGGCGATGAGGTCTGATGCTGCTCATGCGGAGATAGAGCTGGTTAGTTTGAGCGATCTGGCGCTGACGAGTGAAGGATATATTTCTGACAGTTCAGTTGCTCGGTTGGCTGTTAGTGCGATCGCAGCCCCAGACGTCGCCGATCTATTCCTCCCACAAACAATCTGCCAGCAGCTTGGACTGACCTGGACAAATGACGGTGAGATAGCACCCGTTGACGTCCAATTTAAGAACCGCCGAGCTTTGTCCAATGTCCAGTTAGCTGCCAGCTCCGCTGTTGCTCTCGACAGAATCTTGATACATCAGAATCTTGATACATCAGAATCTTGATACATCAGTTAGATGTTGTCATTGATGCTAAGACAAACCAATTAGTGGTCAATCCGGCACATCTCGATAAAGCTCGTGTTTTTCTCAAATCTCCCCGACTAATCCCGTCTTCTTGATAAGTTTCACTACTGCCTACCACTGCTATGAGCACCCCCGACGCATCACCTATCCTATCCGTTGACAATCTCCATGCAACGGTTGATGAGACCGAGATTCTCAAAGGACTTAACCTAGAAGTCAAACCCGGTGAAATCCACGCCATCATGGGCCTCAACGGCTCAGGCAAGAGCACATTCTCAAAGGTGTTGGCGGGTCACCCCGACTATACGCAGACGGGTGGTGAGATTCTGTTTCAGGGTCAGGATATTTCTGAGCTAGAACCCCACGAGCGAGCCACATCGGGTATCTTTTTAGCCTTTCAATACCCGCTAGAAATTCCTGGCGTCAGCAACCGCGACTTTTTGCGCGTTGCCTACAACTCCCATCTCAAAGCACGGGGCGAAGAAGAAATTGACGTTTTTGACTTCGACGACCTAATTGAGGAGAAAACGGACGTGGTCAAAATGGACGTGAGCTTTCTAGACCGCAGCGTCAATGAAGGCTTCTCAGGTGGCGAGAAGAAGCGCAACGAGATTTTGCAGATGGCGTTGCTGGAGCCGAAGCTGGCAATTCTAGACGAGACCGATTCCGGTCTAGATATTGACGCACTCAAAATTGTTGCCAACGGTGTGAACCAGCTCACCACCCCGGAGAATGCGGTAGTGCTGATCACCCACTACCAGCGGTTGCTCAACTACATCGTGCCGGACTACGTGCACGTGATGGCTAACGGGCGCATCCTCGAAACCGGCGGCAAAGAACTGGCCCAAGAGCTAGAAGAGAACGGCTACGAGCAGATTTTGGCTAAGCACGGCGTTGGGCGAACCGGAGAGGTGACGGTATGACCTCAGCAACCACGAAAACAGCCGATGCCCGGCAGGCGTACTTCAGTCGGCTGCTGGCACTAGCCCAGCAGGGCGCAGAAAGCTCTAAGGTCTCTCTACCGGATCTGCGCCGGGCGGCAACGGGCATGCTGCAAGAGCACGATTTTCCCTCCAACCGTGACGAGGCTTGGCGGTTCACGGATCTATCGGGCCTGCTGCCCCTATCACTAACGCTGCCAGCAGCTGAATCCGTAATGCTACCGGAAACGGCTGATGATGGGGTTGAAATCTCCTGGCTATCGGATCTGATGCCGGTATCTGAGACGCTAGCGTCCAAGCTGGGACAGGTGCCCGGCAACGATGAAGTCTTTACCGCACTCAACACGGCTGGGTTCACCAATGCAGCCGTGATTCGCGTCAGGCGCAACCAGCAGCTCAACGAGCCGATACAGCTCACTTACACCTTTCCTGCGCAGTCTGAACCTGCCCTTGCCCAGCCGCGCTGCCTGGTCGTTGTTGAATCCGGCGCTAGCCTAACGCTGGTGGAGCAGTTTGTCGGGGATGGCACAGGGCTGACCAACAGCGTTACCGAAATCTATCTAGAGCCCAACGCCGAACTGAAGCATGTACGCCTACAGCAGCACGGCGACCAGCCTTACCACATTGGCAAAACGGCAGTCTCCCAGGCGAAAGACAGTCGCTACACCTGCACGGCTATTGACCTAGGGGCACAGCTTTCTCGCCACCACCTAGAGATTTACCAGCGCGGGCCACAGACTGAGACCCATTTGCAGGGTCTGAGCTTGGTCAGCGGTAACCGCCTGGCTGACACCCACAGCCTAATTGCCATGGGCCACCCCCACGGTCAGGCGGAGCAGGTCCAGAAAAATATCGTGCGCGATCGCGGCCACGCTGTCTTCAACGGCAAGGTCTACGTGCCCCAGGCAGCGCAGATGACCAATGCCGCCCAGCTCAACCGCAACCTGCTGCTGTCGGACAAAGGCCGGGTCGATACCAAGCCCGAACTCGACATTGTGGCGGACAATGTCAAGTGCGCCCACGGGGCCACCGTCAGCCAACTCCAGCCAGACGAGCTGTTTTACCTGCAAAGCCGGGGCATTAGCCGTAGTGAGGCGCAGCAGCTACTGGTGCGCGGTTTTGCCATGGAAATTATCGACACCATTCCCGTCCTCGAACTACGAGATCGCATCACCCACCTCATCACCCAGCTCTAATGTCTGCCACTAAAGCCAAAACCCTAGCTGACGAAGTCCGCGCCGACTTCCCCATCCTGCACCAGACCGTCAACGGCAAACCGCTGGTCTACCTAGACAACGCGGCCACCTCACAGACACCACAGCCGGTACTGGAAACCATCGAGCAGTACTACAAGCAGGATAATGCCAACGTCCACCGGGGCGTCCATGCCCTCAGCGCCCGTGCCACTGCCGCTTATGAAGCAGTACGGGACAAAGTGGCCGCGTTGGTCAACGCCCGCTCCCGTGACGAGATCGTCTTTACCCGCAACGCTAGCGAAGCCATTAATCTGGTGGCCTACGCTTGGGGGCTCAGCACCCTGCAATCTGGGGATGAAATTATCCTGTCGGTGATGGAGCACCACAGCAACTTAGTGCCCTGGCAGCTGATCGCCCAGCGGACGGGAGCCGTTCTGAAACATGTGCAGCTCACCGACGAGCAAACCTTTGACCTAAACCACTTCAAGCAGCTGCTCAGCGACAAAACCAAGCTGGTGGCGATGAACCACGTGTCGAACACGTTGGGCTGCATCAATCCAGTCGAAACGGTGGTCGAGCTGGCCCACGCGCAGGGTGCAAAAGTCCTCGTGGATGCCTGCCAGAGCGTGCCCCACATGCAGGTAGATGTACAGACCCTGGGCTGCGACTGGCTAGTCGCCTCCGGTCATAAAATGTGCGGTCCCACCGGGGCAGGCTTCCTCTACGGCAGGCTCGAAATTCTCAACGCCATGCCCCCCTTCATGGGCGGAGGCGAGATGATTCAGGACGTATCGCTGGACCAGTCCACCTACGCTGAGCTGCCCCACAAGTTTGAGGCAGGGACGCCAGCCATTGCCGAAGTGATCGCGCTGGGTGCAGCGGTAGATTACCTCAATCAAGTCGGCATTGAGCGCATTGCCGACTACGAGCACGAGCTGACCCAGTACCTGTACGAGCGACTGGCCGAGGTGCCCCAAGTGAAGCTGTATGGGCCGATGCCGGAGAAGGATGGGAGTGGAAGAGCCGCGATCGCAACCTTCACCGTCGAAGGCATCCATGCCCAAGATCTTTCCACCTTTTTAGATCAATCGGGCGTCGCCATTCGCTCTGGACATCATTGCACTCAGCCTTTGCATCAGATCTTGGGTGTCAGCTCTACAGCCCGTGCCAGTCTCTACTTCTACAACACAAAAGAGGAAATTGACGCCTTCATTCAGTCTCTGAAAGAAACCATTGAGTTCTTTGGCAATTTTGGCTAAAGCGAGACATCAGGAACAAAGAATAAGCACCTTACGCTAAAACGGGTACTGGCTGTAGGACAGGGAGTTCGATAAAGAACTCAGTCATAGCGTTATCTGTGATTCGATAATCGAATTGCCCCTGATGCTTATCAACCACCACCTGATAGCTGATAAATAGGTTCAGTTCCCGTTGATGAGCATTGATATCTAACGTCTTTCCACCCTGCCAAATGGTCCACTGAGGGGGGTCAGTGCGAAGATAGGTTAATTCCGGTGGCTGCACACCGTTGTGACGAATGGTAATGGTGATTTTGTCCTGATGTTGCAGCTGGGTCAGCACCTCAATGGTTGGTGGGCTATCCACAGCATCCCCTTTCCTAATCTGTTCATGCACCGCGTCAAGGGCCTGACTTAGCATCACAAACAATGCCTGGCTGAGCTGATTGGGGTAACAGGTCACTCGCGGCAACAGCCCAAGACGCTTCTTCAGTAGAACAGAGTCCCCTTCGCATGATTCAAACCGTCGTCGCAAAATAGAAAGAACAGTATCAATAGACTTGTTAATATCAGCCATCTTCAGGTCAGCTTCGCCCATGCTGAAAAGACTGTGGATAGAATCAGCCACTGTACTGACCTGCCTAGCTTCAGTCATCGTCAGTGAAAGCAGTTGGGTAATGTCGGTAATATCTGACTGAATCAAACTCAGTTGACTGCTACGCTGAGCTTCGGATAGCAAAAACTCAGGACGCTTACAGAGCTCCTCGTAAAGGTGTAGCAAGCTCAGCATGTTCTCACAGCAACGCTGAATGTGCTGTAGGTTGCCTCCCACTAGACGCATAGGCGTCTGAATCTCTTGAGCAATATTACCGACAATCTGACTCAGCGTTGAAACTCGTTCGGCCTCCATCACCAGAGATTGCGTATGTCTGAGCTGTTTTAACGTAGCCTCCAAATCAAGGTTTTTCTCCCGAAGCGCAGCAGCAGCCCATCGAATTTTCAGCTGATTCTGAATACGGACATCGACTTCCTCCGGTTGAAAGGGTTTCTCAATATAGTCAGCACCGCCTACGTTGAACGCCTTCTGCTTGTCGATGCCGTTGTCCGAGGCACTGACAAAAATAACCGGAATCTCAGCAGCTTTCGGATGTGCCTTTAGCCGTTGGCAAAGGTCATAACCGTTCATTTCTGGCATATTGATATCAAGCATGATGATATCAGGCACCAGCGTTTCAACGATTCGTAGTGCCGCAGCCGCACTACTGGTGCGCTGCACGGTATAGTTCTGCTCCGAAAGCATCGCCGATAGAATCGTCAAATCCAAGAAGCTATCATCGACTAGGAGAATACTAATTGGCCGATTGTACTTGGGATGAACCGACTCGCTCAAAGAATGTAACATCAGCTCTGCAGTCGAATAGCGCTAAACGGTAAGCGGTACAGCCCGGGCTAGCCAGTCACAGCCCGCTGGCGACGACCGCCGAACATCAACCAGGGTCTCCCTAGAATGACCACATCTCGTCGCAACCTATCAGATTTGATGAACTGACTTTACAGCTGTAACGCCAAAGATGCGGCTTCAGAAGGACACCCAGTGTTGCCAGATCTGCTAGGACAAACGCTACACACTATTTTCCCAAAGAGTATTTCGCTCTAAATCCAGCAAGATGGCAACACTGGGTGTCCTGACATATAGCAAGTGTCAATGGCATTGACACTTGCGCCTCCCCTACAACGCAGAACGCGCTGTAACTTGCAACCCGGCGCAACCTGGATGCGGATTACGACAGAACCTCATCGAAAAATTATTTTTTTTCTCTGGATAGGCTCCTAGAAAATATTTTCAGTACTTCTACACAGTTGTTATTAAGGAAATACAGTGGCTGTGTCCGTAATTTCTTCTCAGAGGGTCGCTAACTTTACCAATTCTCATTGCCGGTGAGTTTGAAAAACCGCGTAACTTCACTTAGATCCTGAACAAGACTATTGACTAGACCCAACCAGAGCTGTTAGTTTCCACAACTTGCACGAGTCGGCAGAACTGCTATTGTTCAAATGTAGCGCTTATCGATAGCCGCCTTCTTCTCAGAGGCAGCGTCAGCTGTGACGGCGCTGAATTGGGGCACTTTTCTACTTACGCTGTTGTATGTTGACTCAAACACACCGTCCTAAACTTCTCGGTCGTGAAACTAGCCTAAGCCAGTTCAATCGAGAATTTAAGACAGAATATCAACCCCTAATTTCGCTGTCGGGGCAACATTTTGTCGGTTTTGAGGCACTACTCACCTGGCAGCAACAGCGCCGAGAATTGTACTCATCGGCAGCCATTGAGATGGTTGACCAAACGGGGTTGAGCCTTGCAATTAGAAGCTGGTTACTGCGGACAGTTGTACGGCAGCTCTACTTTTGGAATAAGCAGTTTTTGACAGCAGCTCAGCTAACAGTCAGCCTTCAGCTCACCGAGAAACAATGGCTTGCACCGGGTTTACCTGAAACGCTACAGGCCATCAGCAAGGACTTTCGATGGCGCATACAGGGCCTGATCCTTGAGATTGACCATACTATCCTGAATCAGAACGTCCTCTGGTCAACTCAGCTCATCCAGAAGCTTCAGGATATGGGAATTTATGTTCAAGTCCGTGACTTTATCCCTACGCACTCTGCCCTGGCTGCGATCGAACATTTCCGCATCCGAACAGTCAAGATAGATCAGGACTTCGTCCGGAATCTGTCAGCCAGTAAAGCGGCTCAGAACTGCTTCAGCAGCGTCTTAGACAAATTCAATCAGATGAACGTTGACGTCAGCGTGCCCTGCATTGAGTCGCCAGAGCAGGTACGCCTACTAACCGAACTCAACTGCAAAAATTGGCGTGCTGTCTGTGCAACCCCGATCAGTTCAAGGGAAGCCACACTTCTCATTCATGCAGACTCAAAGCTGGCAAAGTCCAGTGTAACCACTTACCAATCGGCGATGAATCGCCTCAGCAGCTTTGTCCAGCAGTATCTTGGATTGACTGTCGTCAGTCGATATTGGGAAACCACCTGTCCTCAGAGCGCATGGCTCGGGTCTAACACCCTATCGTGGCAGCAGTCAGGGCAGTTCTACACCGCTGATGATTTTTGCCTATCGTCAGGACAGATTCAAGATATTGAGCTATGGGTTCACCAATTTATGGCCAACTGTAGCCGCATCATTCGAGATTTGCCAGACTTGATCCACGTATCCGGACTAACGCTAGCTGAAACCCAGCTGCTACGACTCAAGGAGCTATAGCAACCGCTCAATCTGCACCTATAAATGCACTTGACCTATGCTGAGCCATATTATTGTGGGCTGAGCAGCATCCGTTAGTTCAGCGCCCTAGCTGTGTCGCAGAAACTGGATAGCCACAGACGACTCACTGCCATGTATAGCGACCACCAGACCAGGCTGCAACGCCATTGCGTTCTGCACTAAACCAGATCACTGTACTTGGCGTCCTAACGTAAACATCGCTAACTATAGCTTTGAGCACTTAGCTTGAGATACGTCGAATAGAGCTAGTCCTCAAGCGTGGAGTGCCACTTGGCTCACCAACCTCACAAAGCTTGTGTCATTTGCTACAGCACTCTGTACGAAGGCTGGGACGGGTTACAGTCGCAAAGCGTCATACACCTGCGAATAGCACCACTCGGCGGCGCAGATAAAGCGGCCAAGATTATGAAGTTGGAGACAGAACTCATGAGGAATGACGTACTGAACGTGGGTTTACGCACATCTGGGGCATTCTAAGGTTACCGGGATCACATCGGTTGCTTCGATCTCCCTTTCTGTCGGTATGTCTTTACCCTATCAACGCTCAACGGCAATCGCCTGTGGCGTTTCTCCCTGTTCATTGCATGCAGCTCTTCTAGCTGTCTCCAACTGTTCCGCCGTTAGGCAGGGTGAAACCGCTATTGCGATCGCAAAACTGACGCGTACGGCAGCCGAAGCAATGGCCGTAGAACGTGTCGGCATCTGGCTATACAACAATCAGCATACACAACTCGTCGAAACCGATACCTATGTTCTAAGCCAGCACTGCCATACAACTGGGCGACAGTTACAGACAGCAGACTATCCCGACCACTTTACTCAACCGGGCAGCACGCAGCACTATCAGATCCTGGAATCAGTCAAGACCCAAACAGATGGGTTTGCACAGCGGTGGCTAAGCCCTCGCCAAGTCGGTGCGCTTATAGAAGTGCCAGTGTATCGACGGGGAAAGGTTGCAGGCTTAGTCTGGTATGAGCATATCGACCATGCCCGCCAGTGGCAGAGTGAAGAACAAACCTTTGCGATCGCCATCGCCAACCTAATCACGCTGACGCTAGAAAACCAGGTCCGGCAACAGCAGCAGGCCCTGCTGCTGCAGCAACAGCAGCAGGCTGTGCTGATGAGTGATGCCCTAAGAACAATCGGCTCAGCCCCCAGCGACAATATATTGCTCGAGCAGATAGCCCGACAAATTAGTACGCTATACCAGGCACTAGGCTGTGAAATCTGGCGCTATTGCCCCGACGACAGCGCTCCTATTTATCCTACGGTGTCCTATTCTCGTGTCTCACCCTCTACGCCTGAGACACCGCTCTCCTTAGCTCCTCAAGCAGATCCCTTTCTACAACTGCTGCTGAACACACCACAAGGGCTAACCTCTAACAATTCATCCCAGCCGTCACCACCCAACTGTCTGGGAGAGCATTGGATGGTTCTGCCAACGCTCTATGGCGGACAGACAAATGGGTTCCTCAGCATCAGGCTACCCCAGAGTGATTTCATCCCCCCAGACCCAGAGCAGACAGCACTGCCAGATTTTGCCATTCATACCGGCATTGTTCTGGCTCATGCACAACTGATAGAACAGGAAAGACAGCAAAAGGGAACCCTAAGCCGTCAGCACAAACAGCTCCAACGGGAGATCATTGAGCGCCAGCAAGCAGAACAGGCTTGGCAAGAAAGTCAACGGTTCATCCAAAGCATCTTAGATGCTAGCACCAACATTCTGTATGTCAATAACTTTGATACAGGCGAAAACTTCTACGTCAATCGCTGTTTGGTGTCTATCTTGGGCTACGCTGCCGAAGATTTAAGACAGCTGGGCTCACATTATCTCGAACAACTGATTCATGCCGACGACCGGCAACAAATGCGATCTCAGCGTAGCAAGCTAGAACATTTAGCTGACGGCGAAATTGTTGAAAGCGAGTATCGATTCCAGCACCGGCACGGTGGTTGGCGCTGGCTACTCTGTCGCGAAACGGTCTTTCACAGAGATGAAAACGGTTACCCTACTCAAATTTTCGGTACGGCCACCGACATTACTGAGCGGAAACAAGCCGAGGTTGCCCTACACGAGGTGAATCGAGAGCTTCAGCGGTTAGCCAGTATTGATGGTCTAACTGAAGTGGCTAACCGTCGATGCTTTGATAAACACCTGGAACAGAAGTGGCAGAGTCTGCAGTGCAGCAACACGCCCATTACGCTGATTCTGTGCGACATCGACTACTTCAAGAGCTACAACGACGAGTACGGTCATCAAGCTGGCGATGTGTGCCTCAAAAAAGTAGCCCAGGCCATTACCCGAGCCGTTAAACGCGCCACCGATTTAGTCGCCCGTTACGGTGGCGAGGAGTTCGCGGTTGTGTTGCCCAACACCGATATGGAAGGAGCGCAACAAGTTGCGGTAGATATTCAGCAACAGATCAGTCAGCTTCGAATTCCCCATTCCCGTTCAATCATTGACGAGTGCATCACTGTCAGCTTGGGTATTGCCACTGTGACAGACATTGCTGACAGTACACCGGAGGGTCTAATTGCAGCCGCAGACCGGGGACTCTATCGAGCCAAATACGAGGGCCGTAACCGAACCTGTACAGAGGCGTTTTAACGGGTTTGAGCAATCTGAGAAACCGGCAAAGCATCCTTTGGAGAACAGCCCTAGACCACAGCTGTCGCCAAGGATAATGATCCTGAGTGTCCTCCAAGTAAATATCGAAGACTATAGAATAGGCAATGTAACGGTACTGATACCTGCTTATGGGTGCGTACTTATTTATGTACTTAGTAGTGCGTAGCTTCAGGATTCATTGGTAATGCCCAAATCCTCGGCCAATAAAACCAACGCGGTCCGTCTGCTAGACCGACTCTCGCTACCTTACGACCTGTTGACCTACCCAGTGGACGAGACCGATCTGAGTGCAGAAAGTACAGCAACTAAGCTCGGGATTGCAGCAGAACAGGTCTTTAAGACGCTGGTCATACGGGGCGATCGCAACGGCGTCTGTTTAGCCGTTATCCCTGGCAATGCTCAGCTCGACCTAAAACGGATGGCTCGACTCAGCGGAGATCGCAAAGCCGAAACCGTCTCCTTAAAAGAAGTACAGCCGCTGACGGGCTACATCCGCGGCGGCGTTACGGCCCTAGCCTGCAAAAAGCCCTATCCGGTTTACGTTGATGAGTGGATAGAAATCCACGACCACGTAGCCGTTTCTGCTGGGCAAAGGGGCCTGATGCTGTGGCTACAGCCTACCCACTATCTACGGGCCACCTCTGCCCAAATTGGCTCTCTAATCCATCCTGAATAGCCCACAGCAACAGCCCTGCAACTCCAGCTAATCCTGATGGATAAACGTATATCCACGGCCGTGGATAGTCATGATGAAGTGATGATCGGACTTGCCATCTTCTAACTTGATGCGCAGCCGTGAGATGTGTACGTCTACCGTTTTGGTGTCCACACGGTCCGATGCGGCGTACCCCCAAATTTGACGAAGAATTTCGGCTCGGGAAAAGATTTTGTTGGGGTCACTCGCCAGCAGCTGCAAAATGTGAAACTCAATCTCGGTTAGCCGCACATGTTGGCCACTCTTGTAGACGCGTCGGGCCGCTGCATCAATGGTCAAAACGCCAGCCTGAATAGTGCTATGGGCCATTCCACTCGGTGTACTTGTCGGCTCCTCAGCACTTGAGCGACGCTGCGTCCGTCGCAAAATGGCACGAATTCGGGCCACCAGTTCCCGACCTGAGAAGGGCTTGACCATGTAGTCATTGGCCCCTATCTCAAACCCTGCTACCCGGTCATCAGCGCTGCCCAAAACCGTCACCATAATAATGGGCACATCCGACTGCTGACGAATCCACTGGCAGACCTCAAGCCCCGTCATCTTCGGCATTAGCACGTCTAAGACCACCAAATCGATGGCACAACGCTCAAACTGTAGCAGCGCCGCCTCTCCATCGGGCGCTTCTACAACCTGGTACCCTGCTGCCCGCAAATGCTGACGCAAGGCAGCACGTGACTGATTGTCATCCTCAGCAACAAGGATGACCGCTTTTGATATGCCCACAGACTCTGATCTCAAAGCAGAACGCTTACAACA
The DNA here is from genome assembly GCA_963923025.1 of uncultured bacterium. GTDB lineage: Bacteria > Cyanobacteriota > Cyanobacteriia > Phormidesmidales > Phormidesmidaceae > CAWUKV01. Next base: position 32,915 of record CAWUKV010000006.1, on the reverse strand, counting down.
GAGCGCTGCTCAGCCAATGCTGGGTTTCCACCAAAGAGGAGCACCAAAGCGATGACCGATCAAAGCCGCCTAAAGCTATGGAACAAAATGTTTATTGAGTTGTGCTGCTAGTTAGCTACAGATATAAGAGCTAGAGGAGTCAACAAGCAACCCTTAGCTGTTTTTTTGCAAATAAAAATTAATAAAGCACTCAAACAGTTTCACATGCAGCTCAATCTGACTGGTACGCAGCCCTTAGCCCGACCAATACTTCTGCAGCCCCAAAATGCTTATTTAGAAGCACTTCCATCGCCTTTCTGCTGCAATTCAGGACAGCCCTGAGCTACAAGCTGGGCTATTTGATGCTTACTTTCGACAATAAAGCAGTGTCTTTCTGAGATTTTGTAACATTACGAAACATACTTAAAATAATATTTCACATGCTCGACGGATGAATTGTGCATGAGCTCTAATAAGGCCACAACAGATCTGCGCTTTTAGGGTCAGCTAAACTTTGCCATAGAATGTTTTGCTGTGTTGCTAGGGACCGAAAAGGCAGGGATAAGATGGCAGGGCAAAGTTATAGCAGAGGCTGAGGGTTCGCCAAAGATTTTTTTGCCGAATCCGACTCGCTGAGTCTCTCACCGAGTCGCCAAATGTAGAATTTGCTGCCGCATGTTGAGTCAGTCTTGCATGACGCGATTGATAATCAGCTGCAGCAGCTGCAAATAATTGCATTGACAGCGCACGCATTAGAAACAAAGGTTTAGCGCGGCTTTCGCTGTGGAGCTTCAAATATCCTGCTGAAGGTGGCCTGTTTAGGGTACGCCTATTTCTGTGTTTGCTGGTGATGCACAGTAGTCTCCATTGTGAGCCCAGACAATAACGTTGGACAGTAACGTTGGATGGGCTGGCTTGATTGAACTAGACTAATTGGGATCCATTTGTATGTCAGGTAAGTTGGGAACCCATGCGACTGTCCCAGATGTTGTTTGTCACGCTACGCGAAGAACCTGCTGAAGCTGAGATTCCCAGCCATAAGCTGTTGCTGAGAGCTGGATACATGCGCCGAATTGGCGCAGGGCTCTACGCATACCTCCCTCTACTTTGGCGCGTACTCAATAAGGTATCTGCCATCGTCCGTGAAGAGATGAACGCGACGGGGGCACAGGAGTGTCTGCTACCCCAGCTTCAGCCTGCCAGCCTATGGCAGGAGTCAGGCCGTTGGGAGACGTATACCAAGGCTGAGGGCATCATGTTTGCGCTGACGGATCGCCGTCAGCAAGAGGTCGCACTGGGGCCGACCCATGAAGAGGTGATTACCACCGTGGCCCGCGATATGATTCGCTCTTATCGTCAGCTACCCCTACACCTGTACCAACTTCAAACTAAGTTTAGGGACGAAATTCGGCCCCGCTTTGGCCTGATGCGCGGACGTGAGTTCATCATGAAGGATGGCTACTCGTTCCACGTCGACGAAGCCAGCCTCAAGGAAACCTATGCCGATATGTACAAGGCCTATAGCAACATGCTGCGCCGCTGTGGGCTGAAGTTCCGTGCGGTTGAGGCGGACTCAGGGGCCATTGGTGGGGCAGGATCCCACGAATTTATGGTGTTAGCCGAGGCGGGCGAGGATGAGGTGCTGTACACCGAGGACGGTCAGTATGCCGCCAACGTCGAAAAGGCGGTTTCACTGCCGCCCGAGGCAGTCCCATCCCAGTTCGACACTTACAAAAAGCTGGACACACCCAACACACCTACGATTGCCAGCCTGGCAGAGTTCCTCGACTGTTCTCCGACGCAGATTGTCAAAAACGTCTTGTATCAGGCGGCCTACGATGGCGGTCAAACCGCACTGGTACTGGTGAGCATTCGGGGCGACCAGGATGTCAATGACGTTAAGCTTCAGAATGAGCTGACCCGACTGGCTGACGATTACGGCGGCACAACTGTCCTGTCACTGGAAGTACCCGATGCAGAAGCCCAAGCAAAGTGGGCGGCTAAGTCGCTGCCGCTGGGCTATATTGCTCCTGACCTGAGCGACGACTATATCCAGTCGAACAGTGGGGTAACGGGTCAGTTCTTACGCCTAGTGGATGAGACTGCCGTAGACCTCAAGGACTTTGTCACGGGCTCCAACGAAAGTGGCAAGCACGTCGTCGGGGCCAATTGGGGCAGTGAGTTTCAGCTGCCGAAGCATGTGGTTGACGTTCGCACGGCCATGGCTGGCGACCGGGCTGTCCACGATCCGAGTCAAACAATTCAAACGGCTCGGGGCATTGAGATTGGCCACATCTTCCAGCTGGGGACCAAATATTCTGCGGCGATGGGCGCAACTTACACCACCGAAGCTGGCGGTCAGGCTCCGCTGGTAATGGGCTGCTATGGTGTGGGCGTTTCCCGTCTGGCGCAGGCGGCGGTGGAGCAGTCCTACGACGATAAAGGTATTATCTGGCCGGTTGCGATCGCGCCTTATCATGCCATCGTCGTTGCCCCTAACATTAACGATGAAACCCAGATGGCGGCTGCCGAGCAGCTCTACAGTGACTTGAATGCTGCCGGTATAGAAACCCTGCTGGATGACCGCAAGGAACGGGCTGGGGTTAAGTTTAAAGACGCGGAACTGATCGGCATCCCCTACCGCATCACCACAGGCCGCTCTCTCAAAGACGGCAAGGTTGAAGTCTTTCAGCGACACACGGGCGAATCGGAGGATTTACCCGTTGCAGCGGTGTTGCCGACCCTCCAGCGCTGGATATCTGAAGCGCTAGCCTAGTTCTTGTCCTGTAGGGATAATCCCTCGTCACCAACCCCATGGAATTCCTCTCCATTCTGCTGTCCAGCCTGCTGTTCATTGGCTCCCCGACAGGGGTGGCGCTCGATCAGGTGGCGGCTAACGCTATCCGTGCCCAGTTAGACGATGTCGAAGATCTAGAGGTGCGCGTGGATAATGGCTCCGCCGTGCAGCTTTTGCAGGGCAAGGTAGACCGGGTTCGGATTGGGGCGCGGGGGGTGTCGCTGGTGCCTGGATTCCGAATTGCGATCGCAGATCTAGAAACCGATGCTATCGACCTTGACATTGCTGCCCTACAGCAGGGACGCGTCGTCCTAGACCAACCCATCCAGGGAGCAGTACATCTTGTTCTCACCGCCGAAGACCTCAATACGTTCTTGCAGTCCCCGGCTTTCACCGATCAGCTCAGCAATATTCGCATCAACCTGGACAATGCATCCCAGAACCGAGAAACCAGCCGCTATCGGTTGGAAAATCCTCAGGTCACTTTCTTGACCAACAACCGACTGCGGGTAGAAATTGACCTATTTGATCAGGTTCTGGAAGAAAGTTTGCCTATTGAGGCCGAAACGGGCTTTACCATCGAAAACGGGCACCGGCTGGTGCTGTTGAACCCCCAAGTGATCGTGGACGGCGAAGCCGCACCAGAGCAGCTGCTGGAAACCTTTACCGAAAGCTTGGACGACCAGCTGAGCCTACGACAGTTTGAGCCGCAGGGCATTACAGCTCGAGTGCTGTCCTTGAGCGTAGAGCCAGATGGTCTGGACCTCGCCCTTTGGGCACGGATCGACCCCAGTTTCGTCGACTAGTCGGCAAAAAACGATATCCAACGGCACTACGTCAACGAGTGAACAGACCCACTACTGAGCCTAGCCGCAGCCTGCTTGACCGCATCTAGCAATCCTAGGGGAACGGCAAGGCTGTTCAGGTCGTGATGCTCTTTTTTCTTCTCGGTAGGGGGGCCGTGGTAGTCGCTGCCACCCGTCATCAGCAAGCCATACTGCTGGCAGTAAGCCTCTAGTTCACGGCGATGGCTGGGGCTATGGTTGGGGTGGTAAACCTCAACGCCCATCAGTCCTGCGTCCACTAGCTCAGGCAGCACCGTTTCTACGGTCGCCCCCCGAAAAAGGTAGGGATGCGCCCACACCGGCACCGCGCCACAGGACTTCAGCAGCTCAATGCCCTCCTGCACGGTGAACTTTTCGTAGGGCACATACGCGGGACCGTCATCCCGCAAAAACCGCTGAAAGGCTTCGTCTTTAGACTGCACGTGACCGGCCTCCAGCAGTGCCTTAGCAATGTGGGGACGCCCCGGTGCCATAGCCCCTGGCATGTCTGGAAGCTGGATGGGAAAGCCCAACTCAGTAAGCTTCTCGGCCATCTTGCGGGCACGGCGTTTACGCCCCTCGACCCGTTCTTGTAGGGGTGCTTCAAGACGCTGAGGATCGGGGTAATAGCCCAAAATATGTAGCGATCGCTCTAGATGAACGGTGCTGAGTTCAATACCGGGCACGATTTCTAGCTCGTGTTCTAGCTCTGGGGCCTGAGCGGCGATGCGGGCCTCTGTCCAGCCTGCGATGGTGTCGTGGTCGGTGATAGCTAGGGCTCGCACGCCTTTAGCAATCGCCCGCTGAACCAGCTGCTCGGGCGTTAGGGTGCCGTCGGAAAAGGTGGTGTGACAGTGAAGTTCTAACATGGCCCAATTCTAACGCCCCATGCTGATGCGAGACGCCTAGGGTTATGGAGCTAGTATTACAAACCGTCAGAATTACCAAACCGGTAGCAGGGCAAGCCAGCCGTGTCGGTCTCGACGCAAAACAGATCCCCTGAATAAAAGCTTTGTTGAATTTCGCCTTCGCTGAGCCCAACCGAGGCGGTGGTAATGAACAGTAGGGACAACTCTGAGCCCCCAAACGTGCAGGACGTTGGCCGCTGTACGGGTACCTGCAATCGCCCCATCTCTCGTCCCTCTGGGTCAAATCGAACAACACACCAGCCATTCCACATGGCTGACCAAATGCAGCCGTCCTGGTCAATGGTGAGACCGTCTGGGAAAAACGTCTCGTCGGTTAGGTCAATCAGCACCCGGCGATTGTCGATCTGGCTGCTCTCTAGGTCGAAGTCGTAGGCATAGATGCACTGCTTGGGAGAATCCGTCAGGTAGAACGTGCGATTGTCCGGGCTCCAACCCAAACCATTAGAAACGGTCAAGTGGGTTTCTCTCTGGGACAGATGACCGTCCACGTCATAGCAGTACAGGTTGCCGCCCTGGTCCTGGGTTGACATGGACCCAAACCAAAACCGGCCTGCCGCATCGCACTTCCCGTCATTAAAGCGGTTGTTGGGCAGGTCTTGTTCGATCGGCGCAATGGGTGTAATTTCCCGACTGTTGAGATTGAGAAAGGCTAGCTGGTGTCGCTGGGCCAGCAGCATTTGGTTGGTGTTGGTCAGCGAGATCGCACCTACCGTATCACCGACATCAATCCGTTCATCTGAGCCCGTACTGGGGTCAAACCGATGTACCCAGTGATTGTAGATATCAACCCAATACAACACTCCCTGCACCTCATCCCAGAGGGGCCCCTCTCCCAAACGAGCGCGGGCAGTCAGCACATTATGCAGCGGCAGATCAGCAATGCTCATGGTATGGATTGTTATTAACAGCTTGTCGAGTTTTTATCTGTCCAAGAAATAACTAGCATGTTGTACACCCTCTGGCCTATGGCCTAACGCAGAAAAATTTCGCAATTTATCGAATGGGAATGGCACAATGGGGTGTTGCCCAAAATCACTGTTTACGCAGGCCCGCCATGACTGCCCGCCAATATCACATCACCACCTTCGGCTGCCAGATGAACAAGGCCGACTCCGAGCGCATGGCTGGGGTGTTAGACACCATGGGCATGCAGTGGACCGACGACCCCTTTTCTGCTGATGTGGTGCTCTACAACACTTGCACCATTCGAGACAACGCCGAGCAGAAGGTGTATTCCTACTTGGGGCGGCAGGCCAAGCGCAAGCACGAAAACCCAGACTTGACCCTGGTGGTGGCGGGCTGCGTTGCCCAGCAAGAAGGCGAATCGCTGCTGCGTCGGGTGCCCGAGCTAGACCTGGTCATGGGGCCACAGCATGCCAACCGACTGGAAGAGCTGCTAGAGCAGGTCTTTAACGGTAGCCAGGTAGTCGCAACCGAGCCCATCCACATCATCGAAGACATTACTAAGCCGCGCCGCGACAGCAGGATTACTGCCTGGGTCAACGTCATCTACGGCTGCAACGAGCGCTGCACCTACTGCGTCGTCCCCGGCGTGCGTGGGGTTGAGCAGTCCCGTACGCCAGAAGCCATTCGCGCCGAAATCGAAACGCTCGGCCAGCAGGGCTACAAAGAGGTCACCCTGCTGGGGCAAAACATCGACGCCTACGGGCGAGACCTGCCCGGCATTACCCCAGAGGGCAGACGGCAAAATACGCTGACCGACCTGCTGTACTCTGTTCACGATGTCCCCGGCATCGAACGCATTCGCTTCGCCACCAGCCACCCGCGCTACTTTACCGAGCGACTGGTCAAAGCCTGCCACGAACTGCCTAAGGTCTGCGAACACTTCCACATTCCCTTCCAGTCGGGCGACAACGACCTTCTTAAGGCGATGGGGCGGGGCTATACCCACGAAAAGTACCGCCGCATCATCGACACCGTGCGCCGCTACATGCCCGACGCGGCCATTAGCGCCGACGCCATTGTCGGCTTCCCAGGTGAAACTGAAGACCAGTTTCAGAACACGCTGCAACTGGTCGAAGACATTGGCTTCGACCAACTCAACACCGCTGCCTACTCACCACGACCGAACACACCCGCAGCCCTGTGGGACAATCAGTTGGACGAAGCAACTAAGAGCGACCGCCTCCAGCGGTTGAACCATCTGGTTGCCACCGTCGCGGGCCAGCGATCGCAGCGCTACGCCAGTCGCACCGAAGAGATTTTGATTGAAGATGTCAACCCCAAGAACCCTGCCCAGGTAATGGGACGCACTCGCACCAACCGGCTGACGTTCTGCGAAGGTGATATTGCCACGATGAAGGGTCAGCTGGTGACGGTAGACATTACCGAGGTCCGCGCCTTTAGTCTGACGGGGAAGCGGGTACCCGTGGCTGTGTAGGACGCGATCGCGCGGCGGGATTAGGGGCCTCTCGAAATGCTATATGCAAACCATTCTCAGTTAATTGGTTCACGCTGCGAAAAATCTTGCATACTTAAGTTTTCTGTAGGTGTTTGAGTTTACCTCTAGCGATTTTCCTACTGCTGACTCACTGCGCTTAAGCATGCAGACCACTCCCAGCAACCCAATCCCCCGTAAGCCCTCCCCTAGTAAGTCCACCTTAGATACTGCCGTCCCCAGCAATGTGCCGGTCTACGTCCAGATTGCGGACCACCTGCGCAACCGGATTGACGAGCAAGTGTATGGCCTAGGCGACCGTCTGCCAACAGAAGCCAAACTGGCAGCGGAGTTCGGTGTCAATCGCCATACGCTGCGACAGGCGGTATCACTGCTCCGCCAGGAAGGCGTGCTCAAAGTCGAGCAGGGGCGCGGCACCTTTGTGGCCGCGCGACCCATCCGCTACCCCATCGGTAGCCGGGTGCGCTACAACGAGGCCCTCAAGGCTCAAGGCATTACGGCTCAAACCAGCATCATCAAACACTTAGAGACAGCGGCAGAAGGGGCGATCGCAACGGCTCTAGGCGTTGCCCCAGGCCACCTCGTCGCGCTGATTCAGCGATTGAGTACCGCAGACGACGTGCCCATTTGCCTCAGTTCCGGCTACTTCCCACTGCATCGCTTTCCAGACCTGCTGTCTAGCGACAGCCTCACCACCTTAAAAAGCACAGGCTCCATTTCTCAGTGGCTACGATCGCGCTACGGCTGCGACCATATCCGCCAAGAAACCATCGTCTCAGCCCGCCTGGTCAAGGCAGCCGATGCCAAGCTTCTCAGCCTACCCCTCAATCAGCCTATTCTACGGGTCGAATCCATCAACGTAGACCAAACCGGCCAGGTGATTGAGTATGGCATCAGCCGATTCAGAGGCGACTGGATGGAACTGGTCTTCCAGAACGACCTCTAGCAAATGGCAGATGGAACTGTAGTTCTTGGCCTAACTTAGGAACACCGCATTGACCTAACCGAAATAGAATCTGACGGCTTTGTAGATACCTGCGTCCGCCGTTGGGCAAACTGTGCTGGAGTCGTTACCACCCCCTCTGTGGGAGTAACGAACAGCAACAAGCTGCCCAACGCTTGCCCTGGCACAGCACGAAGTACAACACACACTTAGTGCCCCATCGGCAAAATCACAACTTTTAGGAGAACGAAACGCATGGCTTTAACTCGCCTTCGCTTTGCTGCAGCTATACTGCTGCTCACCACCACGCTTGTCGCCTGCAGCAAAGATCAAGACGTCGCTGTAATTGACTCTACAGACACACCAGCGGTCGCCGAAACAGCTGAAACGGACTCAAACGAGGCCACCGCCGATATTCGTCCCAATCAGGGTGAGGTGACTGGCGGGGCCTATACCAACGACTTTTTTGGCTTCACAATGACGTTTCCTGACGCATGGGCCGTTGCCTCCGACGAAACCGCAGAAGAACTCCAAGAGGTGGGATCTGAACTGGTAGCAGGTGATGATGCGGCCCTAAAGGCATCCATTGAGGCCGCCGAACAAAACACCTACCAGTTGCTGATGATTTCCGAGCAGCCCATCGGCGCACCATCCACCAGCTTTAATCCCAACATTGTGGTCATGGCAGAAAAGGTCTCCCACCTGCCTGGCATTGTCTCTGGTGAAGAGTACCTGATCAACGTCGGTAATCTGCTAACGCAGACAGACCTGCCCTACGAGGCCAACGGTGCCCCCTACGAAGTTGAAATTGGCGGTCAGACCTTCCACCGAGCAGACTTTGACTTGACCGCTGGGGGAATGGAAATCAAGCAGTCCTACCTAGCCATGATCAAGGACGGCTATGCACTGGGCTTTATCCTGTCCGGTACGGACGCAAGCCTAGGAAACCTGGAAGAGATTGCCAATTCACTGGCTTTTGAAGGCTAAACCGAGCTGCGAGTGGTCTAGTCCAAAGCAAAAGGGTTGGACCCAACGAGGTAGTCTATTGCAAAGTTACGGATAGTAAAATGCAAGTGCTATTCTCTTCTGCCACCTCGCTATCCCATGACAACGCTTTCTATTCCTGACGCTTCAGCATCGGCATCCCAGCAAACGCCAGGAGAAATTCTGGCCGCGCAGCGGGCCTACTTCGCTAGCGGAGCCACCCAACCAGTTGAGTTTCGACTGGCCCAGCTCCAGCGATTGAAGGCCGCAATCTTGGCTCGTCAGGATGATATTGTTGCCGCTGCCAAAGCAGACTTGGGACGCCCCGAGTTCGAAGGCTACTTTGAAATCGGGGTGCTAAGCGAGCTGAGCTACCTGCTCAAAAACCTGAAGCGGTGGGCCAAACCCCGTCGGGTGAGCGTACCGCTGCCCCAGCTCCCCGGCTCTGCCTGGGTCCAGCCTGAGCCGCTGGGGGTCGTGCTGGTGATCGGACCGTGGAACTATCCATTTCAGCTGGTGATTTCTCCATTGATGGGCGCGATCGCGGCAGGCAACTGCGCCATCGTCAAACCCTCTGAGCTAGCGCCTGCCACCTCTCGGGTGGTGGCCGACCTGGTCAAAGACACCTTCAACCCCAACTACGTCGCGGTATTAGAGGGCGGCGTGGAAACGGCTCAGGCGCTGCTGGCTGAGAAGTTTGACCACATTTTCTTTACCGGTGGCACCCGCGTCGGCCAAATTGTTATGGAGGCCGCAGCGCGGCAGCTTACGCCTGTAACGCTAGAACTGGGCGGCAAGAGTCCTTGCATTGTCGACAAAGACGTCAACCTGGCGGTGACGGCCAAGCGTATTGCCTGGGGCAAATACCTGAACATGGGCCAGACCTGTGTTGCGCCAGACTATCTACTGGTCCACGAAGACATCAAACTGCCGTTACTGGCCGAACTGCAAAAGGTCCTGACCGAGTTTTTCGGAGACAATCCCGCAACCAGCCCGGACCTAGCCCGCATCGTCAACGACAAACAGTTTGACCGACTGGCTAGCCTGCTGGAGGGCGAAACTGCTGCTATTGGGGGCGACACCAATAGGGATAGCCGATTCATCGCACCCACCGTACTGAACAACGTCGAGTGGGATGCCCCCATTATGCAGGAAGAGATCTTTGGCCCTATTTTGCCGGTGCTGACTTACACCGATCTGGATGCAGCGATCGCTGAAATCAATGCCCGCCCTAAGCCGTTAGCGCTGTACGTTTTTAGCAAAAACGAAACGATTCAGAACCGAGTGTTGTCCAGCACCTCTTCCGGTGGCGCCTGCATCAATGACGTCTTTTTACAGGTTGCCATTTGGGGCATGCCCTTTGGCGGCGTCGGTGACAGCGGCATTGGGGCCTACCACGGCAAGACCAGCTTTGAAACGTTCTCCCATCAAAAGAGCGTACTCAAAAAGCCCTTCTGGTTTGACCTAGCCTGGCGCTATGCCCCCTACGCCAACAAACTAGACTTTTTCAAGAAGGTCATCAGCGCCTCATAGGGCAATAGTTAAGGGCAATGGAGAGAAAGCCAACCGGGAAACAAAACCAAATCGGGTTGAGGAACACGCTGAGGCAATCCTCAGTAAAAGTGAATTTCAGATAAAGACTGGCTCAGAGCAGGGTTACTTTTACCCAATCTTAACGTTCGGCATCCGGAATTATCCTAATTTGACAATTAAACCGTCACCAGAATTTAGTGCTGTTTGCATCTGGGCTCGACGGCGCACGATTGGTCTCAAGGGCATCATTTCGGTTCACTCCCCTGTTAAGTTCCCCCAGTTTCCTATGTCACTTAAACTGACGCTGAGCGCGATCGCGCCTGCTGGCCTGTGGCTAGCTGCGATCGCGGCTCCGACCCATGCGGTCAGTCTCGATTTTCAGGGCCGCTACGATGGCGGCCTAGGCGAAGACTCCGCTGAGATTAGCGCCTTTGATCCAGTTTCTAACCAGCTATTTATTACCAATTCAGTCAACAACACGATTGATTTTGTGGGCATCACCGACCCGACGATGCCAGAGTTTAACCTGCGACTAGAGCTAGACGCCTTTGGCGCAGGCATCAACAGCGTGGCTTTTAACGACGGCATTTTGGCCGCTGCTCTAGCTGCCGACCCCGAAACCGATAACGGCACTGTCGCCTTCTTCGACAGCGCAGGTATGTTCCTCAACCAGGTCACCGTTGGAGCTTTGCCCGACATGATCACCTTCACCCCTGATGGCAGCAAGCTGCTCGTCGCCAACGAGGGTGAGCCCAACGACGACTACACCATTGACCCCGAAGGCAGTGTCAGCATCATCGACATCGGCACCTTCAACGTCAACACAGTCACTTTTGACGGCGTCCCCATCGAGGGCGATGTTCGCGTCTTCGGCCCTGGCGCAACCCCGGCCCAAGACTTTGAGCCCGAGTACATTGCTGTTGCCCCCGACGGCACTCAGGCGTTTGTCGCTCTTCAAGAGAACAACGCCCTGGCCATTCTCGATCTAGAGACAGAAACCTTCGAGAAAGTTGTGGGTTTAGGCTTCAAGGACTTCAATGACCCGGCCAACCCCATCGACGCGAGCAACCGCGACGACGCCATCAACATCCAGAACTGGCCTGTGTTTGGCATGTATCAGCCCGATGCGATCGCGGCATACGAAGCGGCTGACGGCAACACCTATGTGGTTACCGCCAACGAAGGCGACGCCCGCGACTACGACGGCTTTAGCGAAGAGGCTCGGGTCGAAGATGTCGACCTTGACCCCACCGCGTTCCCTAACGCTGACGAGCTACAAAAAGAAGAGAACCTGGGCCGCCTCAAGATCACCACAACCCTGGGTGATACCGACGGTGACGGAGACTTCGACGAGCTGTATGCCTACGGCGGTCGTTCTTTCTCTATTTTTGATGCCGATGGCAATCTGGTCTTCGACAGCGCTGCTGAGTTCGAGAAGATCACGGCTGAGCAGATTCCTGACCTGTTTAACGGTCAAGATAATGACCCGGATGAGTTCGATGACCGCAGCGACGACAAAGGCCCCGAGCCCGAAGGCGTCACCATCGGTAACTTTGACGGTCGCACCCTGGCCTTTGTGGGTCTAGAGCGCGTGGGCGGTGTGATGATTTACGACATCAGCGACCCCACCAACGCAAAGTTCTTGAGCTACACGCCCAATCTGCCAGAAGATATCAGCCCCGAAGGCATTTTGTACATCTCGGCAGAGGACAGCCCCACTGGACAAACGTTGTTGGTTACCACTAACGAAGTTAGCGGCACCACGACGGTCTTTGCGGTCGTCCCTGAGCCGGGGACTGTCATCGGCCTGCTGAGCGCAGCGGCAGCAACGGGCCTTGGCCTGAAGCGCAAGCGCGGCTAGTCCTAATTCCAGCTTTGCACAAGTCAAGCCTCCTATCTGCTGGGTAGGAGGCTTTTTTGCGCTTGCACTTTAGCTTTACAGCAGGAACAGCCCTAGCCCACGGTGTAGCATGTAATGAACGGTTTTGGGACTTTGTACCGATGAACGCTGTTGTAAGAATTCTAACGGGCTGTGCCGCTGCCTCTACCTTGATGGGGTGGGGGTTAAGTGCGATCGCGCTACCACAACTAGAAATCACCACAGACACCTCCAGCTTCGAAAATCTAGAGCTAATGGACAACAACATTGGCCTCCGCATTGATTACCAGCACTATGGCGACATCACCACTGATGAAGACAACCTGAGCTACGAGCTGCTGTACCAGGGCGAATCTCAAACTGTTGTCACAGCGTTTGCCTGGTACTTTGCCAATTTTCAACTTCGCGATCTCGACAGCGATGGCGTCCCAGAAATCATTGTTCAAAACTACTCCGGTGGGGCGCACTGTTGCACCAATACCACCATCCATCGCTGGGATGGCAGCCAGTTCACCTCAGTTGAAACCGGCTTCCTAGATGGCCTCGGCGTGGCTTTTGACGACCTCGACAACAACGGCCAGACCGAGCTAGTGTTGGCCGATCAGGCGTTTCTGTATCGGTTTGGCTCCTATGTAGAATCCTTTCCCCCCCCAGTCATTTTGACCTACCAGGCAGGAGAGTTGGTAGACACCACCTACCAGTATCCAGAACGCATTCGGGCCCAAGCAGAGAGGGCAAAAGACGCTTTCTTATCTGTGCGAGCCGAGAATGGGATTACTTCAAATTCCCTACTGGCAGCCTATGTCGCCCTTAGCTCCCAGCTGGGTGAGCTAGAGTCTGCCTGGCAGTTTATGCTCGACAACTATAACTCGGAGCTTGATTGGGGCTTGAGCATTTACGATGACACGGGAGCAGTTATCGGCCAGCACCCCGACTTTCCCACGGCACTGCGTGCATTTTTGATTGAGATCGGCTACCTAGATGAGGCAGGCCAACCCATCCGCGCTAATCGTGCGTAACAGTCACAGCACAAGCGGCCCCTAGCATGATGCAGCTTTTGCATCGATTCGAACCGTTTCAAGTCGATAAGAATTGCAAAGCGTATCTAAGGCTACAGAATAAACCTGGGATGATAAAGCCATACACTGATCGTCTGAGGTTTACTCATGAGCTACACATCCTCTACCGCTAGAGTATCAAGTGCCGACCGTACACTGGCTGGCCTTCTGGCAGCAGGCATCATGTTTGTTGCGGGCTATACTGCTGTACGCATGGCCTTTGCCCAGCCTTCGGCTGATGCCCAAAACGTGACTTACCCCGTTGCCCCCCACGAAGCGACGCTGTGGTCCGACGGCTTCACCGAGCTATAAGTCCAATCGATTACTGTCAATCTCTCCTGCTTTAAAGCTCTCCTCAACACGCTGCCATTAAGGTAGCCCTGAGGAGAGCTTTTTGTTGTTGTCCTAACGTTCTATCCCTCGATGGTTCTCTCCCTTTGTGAGTCCTGGGGCTGTAATCGCTTGAGTCGTCTGCCAAGGGCTACCCAAAGAAGAATCCATAGCGCTAGCTGCATTCCCAAACCCAACATCGCACTGTTGCGAATTCCAGGTTCGTTGTAGTCCCAAAAGGGAAAGCCTAGCAGCGTCCAGATTGCCATGACGCTGGGGTGACTATCGGGTGAGAGCTGAAAAATGCCCAGAACGATGGGCGGAATGGCGACCAGCAGCGCCACACTGCCCGCCGCCCAGATCAGTGGCGCACGGAGACGGGTGCTAAGAATGACCTGCACCAGCGTGGCGTAGCTCACCAAACACAGCCCTACGCTAACCGTACCAATAATCAGACTGCTGGGGGGAATGTCCTGGCCTCGACTGACCCATAGCATCCACGGCAAGACGAGGGCAGCGGCAATACCGTAGTTAATTACTAGAGCAACAACCGATGGGCTGCTGTCATGCCATATCCAGTCGAGCCAGCCCCTGCCTCGCCGGTAGCGCAACCAGTCGATTAGCATCTGTCGTGACGGCGCTAGCCCAAACATGAGTACCAGTGCCAACGCAACATTCACGGGGTACAGCGCAGCAATGCCGACCAGGGCGTCAGCGTCCTCGATTCGATCGCTCAAAAAGAAGCCCCAAGTGGTGACGTTGGCATAGGCTACCACCAGGTAAGACAAGCGTTTACTCAGGAGCGTGGCGTCCGGCGTTCGAAACTGTCGTTTTACCATTTGCCAGACTAATCCTGTCATTACAGCTAAGTGGCCTGCGGTGAATAGATGGGAGATAACAGGTGACTGCGTCATCGGTAGAAACAGCCACTGAAACTCAGAGGGGTCAACCCACTCAAACAGCGGTTCTGCACCCAGACTGTGCCAGGCCGTGTTGATATTCCACAGCATAAAGGCTGGAGAAACGGCAAAGAGGGTAAGACCGGCAAACGCGATCGCAGTGGGTGTCTGCTGCCCCAGCATGAGCGCCTTCGAACTACCCGTCAGCCCAACCAGCAGCGCCAGCGTAAACACCAGCGCCGCCCCAAATGCCAAGAGCAAATAGTAACTCAGTAACAGTACCAGCGAGACCCCACCCAGCAGCCCCGTAAGCAGATGCAGCGGCATTGCCGACGCCACCATCAAAAAGGGGAGAACCGGCACCCCCAGCAGCTTGCCCAGTAAAATCTCGTGGGCCGGACGGGGACTAAGGCGGATAAAGTTCAGCGTGCCCCGCTTTTCTTCCTGGGTGAGGTCGTTCACCAAGTAGTAGCCACCGATGGTAAACAGCGCATAGGGAATCGTCCAGGTGAGCGTGCGACAGACGACCATGCACTGTTCTGGAAACGTCAGATCCACGCGCAGCTCAAACGCGGTTAGCCCCAGCAGGACCTGGAATATCAAAGAGAGCCCCAGCGCCGCAAACAGACTGCGGGATTTGAGCCGTCCCCGACATTCGCGCAGAAACTGAGGATTGGTATCGCCAAGACGATCAATAACGGTGGACATAACAGAAAGAAGGGTGGGTTAGTGCTGTTGATGCGGTTTTGCCTAGTTATGGCTGGGACTAAGCCGTACGCTGGTAGCCCAGCTTGAGGAAGATATCTTCTAAGGTTTCCTGAGTGCGGTAGAACTCGCTAACGCGAATATTGGCTTCGATTAGCGATCGCAACAATGCCGCAGCATCGTTCTCATCCCCAGTAAACGTGAGCCCTAGTTTCTGACTCTCGGGAATCGGCTGAAAATCGGTAACGGCGGGATGGGCTAGCAAAATTGCTACCGCAGGGGCCAGGTCGTCTAGCACCGTCAGCAGCCAGCGCTGCTGGTCCCGCTCGTATAGGGACTGAAGCTGCCCGCTTTCGACCAACCGTCCCCGCTCCATGATGCCGACAGAGGTGCAGAAGTCTTCCAGGTCACTGAGAATGTGCGACGAAATCAGAATCGTCATGCCCTGCTGCTGCAGCCGCTTGATCGTCTCCCGGTACTCAATGCGGGCAATAGGGTCAAGACCCGAAACCGGCTCGTCTAGCAGCAGCAGTCGCGGCTGATGAATCACCGTTCGCGCCAGGCTCAGCCGCTGTTTCATGCCACGAGATAGGCCGCTGATCCCACTGTGACGCTTGCTTTCTAAGTCCACTAAATCGAGGACATCACCAATCCGCTGCCTCAGCTGCCCCGCTTGCAAGTAGTACAGTCGCCCAAAGTAGTCGAGGTAGTCCTGCACACTCAGGTCGTTGTACAAAGGGAAGTCGTCCGGCAAAAAGCCAATCCGTCGCTTGATTTCGGGGTTGGGCTGCCCCCGCACCAGCTGACGCCCATCAATGTAAATGTCGCCCGTCGTTGGCGACTCGGCCATCGACAGCATACGAATGAGGGTTGTTTTGCCCGCACCGTTAGGGCCAATCAACCCATAAACCTCACCCGGCTGAATCTCAAGATTGACGGCATTGACAGCCGCATAGTTGTCGAACTGCTTCGTCAGACTCTGGGTCTGAATCACAGGCGTATCGGTCATAGCAATAATGTGGGTTAGGCGGCTTCTGGGTTCAACACAGCGAGCGGGCCTAATTACGCACCGTAGCGGGTTGGACATTTCCAGGATGCCCAAAGAGATAGGCCGACTGATGGAGCCGTCGCTCGACCGCTGCCTGTAGCAAGCTGCAAAAAGCCTGAGTCGCATTGCTAGGCACAGAGCGCTCTACACAAAGGGGCGCACCCATGCCCGGAGACTTAAGCGAAGTGCCCGAAGCTACAATTCGCGTTAAGCTTTGTAAAGTAGTCCGCCGTTGGGGCCTTATGGGTAAGCCGTCTTTGTTTTCGCAACTGTTGAGCTGGCTTCAGCCCGTGGGTGACTGGCAACAATACCGACAGCCCAGCAGCGCCTTTGTTGAACTGCGTCACCTCAGCCGCGATTTTGTCGAAGGCACCACCCAGCGGCGCGTACTGGACGACCTTTCCCTAGGCTTTGCCGAAGGCAGCTTTGTCGTCTTGCTGGGCCAAAGCGGCAGCGGCAAAAGCACACTCCTCAACCTAATCAGCGGCATCGAAAAGCCCACCAGCGGCCAAGTACTTATCGATGGTGTGCCCATTACAGAACTCAGCGAACGAGCCTGTACGCTGTTTCGTCGCGACCAGATTGGCTTTATTTTTCAGTTCTTTAACCTAATTCCCACGCTGACGGTGCTAGAAAACATCACCCTGCCCCAGGAGCTGGCCGGGGGAGCCACTGCGGATGTAGAGGCCAAGGCCCAAGCCCTCCTAGACAAGGTGGGATTGGCAGACCGAGGCAGCGCCTACCCAGACAAACTCTCGGGCGGGCAACAGCAGCGAGTTGCCATTGCCCGCGCCCTGGTTCACGAACCCCGACTCATTCTGGCAGATGAGCCCACTGGCAACCTGGACGAGGACACGGGTGAGACAGTACTTAAGCTACTGCTGTCACTGACGCGGGACGCCAACAAAACGCTGATTATGGCGACCCACAACCCTGAGATTGCTAAATACGCTGACCAGGTGCTGCGAGTGCATGACGGTCAGCTCGAAGATGTCACGGCATCCCTAGTTGCTGCGGGCACAGCTGAAGAGGTGGCCGCGTGAGTCAGCCGATTATCACCAATGCACCCCTATGGCGGCTGGCCTGGCGTAGAATCCAGCGACGCCCCTTTCAGTACGTTCTGTTCATTCTTGGCATTGCCATTGGCGTGGCAATGATGGTGTCTATCGACCTGGCTAACGGGTCGGCACAGCGAGCCTTTGCCCTCTCGACTGATGCGATCGCAGGTAAAACCACCCACCGCATTGAAGCCGTTTCCCCAGTAGGACTGGACGAGTCGCTGTATCAAACCATCCGTACCAACCTGGGCTATCGCCAATCGGCCCCCATCGTCGAAGGCTACATCGTGGCTGAAGACTTGGACCGGCAACCCATGCGACTGGTCGGCATAGATTTCTTCGCCGAAGCACCCTTTAGAAACTACTTCCAAGACAGCAGCGGCCAGGGACTAGAGGCGATAACGGCCTTTTTGACTCAGCCGAACACGGTGATTTTGGGGCAAGAAACGGCCAAGGAATACGACGTGCAGGTTGGCGAGAAGCTAACGCTAACCCTGGCGGGGCAGCCCGTCTCGGCCCAGGTCGTGGGATTGGTGCAGCCCGCCAACGCTCTAACGCGGGATGCGCTGAGCAACATTCTCTTTACTGACATTGCCTCAGCCCAAGAAATCTTGGGCATGGAGGGGCACCTCAGCCACATTGACCTGATTGCCGACGACGAGGCAGATCTGGCCCCCATTCAGGCCCTGTTACCCAGCGGTGCCAAGCTGCAAACGGCTCAGGCCAAGAAGAACGCAGTGCAGCAGATGACCGCGGCCTTTGAGCTAAACCTGACGGCGCTAAGCCTGCTGGCCCTGGTCGTGGGCATGTTCCTGATTTACAACACAGTCACCTTCAGCGTCATCCAACGACGGCCCCTGTTTGGCACGCTGCGATGTTTGGGTGTTACTCAAGGCCAGCTGTTTCAGCTGATTCTGGGGGAGTCGCTGGTGCTGAGCATCTTTGGCTCTGTGCTGGGGCTGGGGTTGGGCATTGTACTAGGCCATAGCATTGTCGGCCTGATTACCCAGAGCATTAACGACTTCTACTTTGTCGTCTACGTGCGCGACATCAGCCTGAGCCGGTTCACGCTGGTCAAGGGCATCGCCATTGGCATTACCTCGGCCCTGCTGGCTTCGGCCATTCCCGCTATTGAGGCCATGCGCACCTCACCCAATGCCAGCCTGAAGCGCTCTAGTCTGGAGGGCAAGGTGCAACAGCTGCTGCCCTGGCTGGTGCTGACTTGGGGTCTGTTTACCCTGGGCGGTATCGGTCTACTCAAGCTAGAAAACGGCGGCTTGGTGATTGCCTTTGCCGGACTGTTCTCCATTTTGCTGGCAGCGGCGCTGCTGACGCCACCGCTGACGGCGCTGTTGATGAAGGGGCTGACGCCTGTGGGGTCGACCCTGCTGGGGGTATTAGGCAAGATGGCCCCGAGAGATATTCTGCGATCGCTCAGCCGCACCTCGGTTGCGATCGCATCTCTAATGGTGGCCGTCTCGGTTATCGTCGGCGTCTCAGTTATGGTCGGCTCCTTCCGCACCACCGTTGTGCAGTGGCTAGACCAGACCCTCCAGGCCGATATCTACGTCACACCGCCCACGGCCACCGCTAACCGCGTGTTTGGCAGCATCGACCCGGTGGTGGTTGATACCGTCAGCCACTGGCCCAACATCGACCATTACGTGACCTACAACGACGCAGACGTTGTGGTCACCGGGTTCAATCAGACAGCCGAGTCAGACCAGACAATTTCAGACCAGACAATTACCGTCAACCGCCTCGCCAAGATCATCTCTGCCGACGGCGACGTTTCAGACGGGCAGCGACCCTACGGCTGGATTCGAGACAACGTGAAGAACCCCTGGCCTCAGCTGGACGCTGGAGAAGGCGTCATCATCTCGGAAGCGCTGATGCTGCGGTCGGGGCTAAGTGAACCCCCAGAGACGGTAACGCTCGAAACGCCCGTGGGAGAAAAGACATTTCCAGTGCTGGCCGTGTTTTACGACTACTCGTCGGATCGCGGCACAATTTTGATCGACAACGAGATTTACCTGAACCTGTGGCAGGACGACAGCATTGCCTCGCTGGGCCTGTTTGTGCAGCCGGATGTGGATGTGGATGACGTGGTCAGCCAGCTCCGCAACGCCTTCCAGGGTCGACAGGATTTGGTGGCACAGTCGAACAAAAACCTGCGTCAGGGCTCCATCGAGATCTTTGACCGCACCTTTGCCATCACTGGCGCACTGCGGTTACTGGCAGTAGTCGTCGCCTTTATCGGCGTCCTCAGCGCCCTGATGAGTTTGCAACTGGAGCGCACCAGAGAGCTGGGCATTCTGCGGGCCAACGGTATGACCCCCACCCAGATGTGGAAGCTCACACTGTTAGAGACGGGCATTATGGGCAGTCTGGCCGGGTTCTTTGCTATGCCGCTGGGCTACGCCCTGGCCTGGATTTTGATTTACGTCATCAACGTGCGCTCCTTTGGTTGGACGCTGCAAATGCAGATTCAGCCCAGCTACTTTTGGCAGGCATGGATTGTGGCAGTGGTAGCGGCACTGCTGGCAGGCGTCTACCCGGCATGGCGGCTCGGCAACATGGTGATCGCATCAGCAATAAGACAGGAATAGAGACTTATGAAACGACTTCCGATTGCGATCGCACTTTCCCTACTCGTTGGCCTGTTGATTGTCTTCTGGCCCCGCCCTGCCATCACCAACAGCGGGCAGGCTTCAGTTCAGTGGCTGGCAGCAGACCAATCCAAAGCCACAGCAAATGAGTTTGCCCGTGCGTATGAGCCCGACCCGCTGACGTTTCCCCAAGATCTTGGGCCGCACGAAGACTATCAAACCGAGTGGTGGTACTACACCGGTAACCTAGCAGCCGACAATGGCCGTGAGTTTGGCTACCAGCTCACCTTCTTTCGTCGGGGGCTAACCCCAGGTCAAGAGCAGGGCTCCTCCGACTGGCGCACCAACCAAATTTACTTCTCTCACTTCACCATCAGCGACATCAACAACCAGCAGTTCTACCCCCACGAGCGCTTTAGCCGCGGGGCAGAGGCGCTGGCAGGAGCCCAGGCTACCCCTTACCGCGTCTGGCTCGAAGACTGGTCTGCTGAACAGGTTGGCCCAGACCAGGTTCACCTGGTAGCAACAGCGGCAGACGTAGCCCTAGACCTGACGCTGACCCAAACCCTACCGCCAGTCCCCCAGGGTGACCGTGGATTTAGTCCTAAGGGGCCAGAACCGGGCAACGCCTCCTATTACTACTCAATTGTCCAACAACAGACCGAGGGAACTGTCACCATCGCGGGTGACACCATTCCAGTGACGGGCAAAAGCTGGAAAGACCATGAATACTCCACCAGCGTACTCAGCGAAGGTACCGTGGGCTGGGACTGGTTCTCTCTTCAGCTCGACAACGGCTCGGCCCTCATGCTGTTTGCGTTGAGAAAAGACGGTGAAACAGAATTGCAAATCGCTGACGGCAAGTTTGTCGCGGCAGACGGCAGCGAGACGCGCATTTTTCCCGGCGACTGTCAGGTCAACGTCCTCGATACCTGGCGCAGCCCCACCAGCGGCGCAAACTACCCCAACCAGTGGCACGTGGAGATTCCCAAAATCAACCTCAGCCTAGACGGTCAGCCGCTGATGCCCAACCAGGAGCTAAGCGTTTCTACAACCTATTGGGAGGGTGCAACGGCCTTCAGCGGTAGCCTGGCAGACCAGCCGGTCAAAGCAAAGGGATATATCGAAATGACGGGGTACACCAGCAGTATTGGTGCAGTTTTGTAGTCTAGCCGCTGCTTCTCTAGGTTTCAGAACGGGTATCCGTAGATTGTTGCCGAGTAATATCGACAACAATCTGCCCGTCAAAGTTGGGAATAGGCGGGTGGGGTTTGGTTAGCTGCACCCGCACCTGTTGAATCCGAACATCGCTGGTGAGGGTTTTAGTTGAGATCGCATCTGCCATTCTCTCAATTAACTGAAAGGTCTCGGTTTGGATCAGCTGCTGTACCTGCTGCACCAGCCCCACATAGTTGTGCGTATCCGCCAGTACGTCTGATGCTCCGGCCACCGATAGGTCAAGCCACAAGGTCAGGTCCACTTCAAACCACTGGCCCAGCACATTCTCTTCGGGCAGGGCACCCGTGTAGCCGTAGGCGCGGATGCCTTTAACGTGTAACTGGTCTGTCACTAGGCCAGATCCTTATGAGTAAACGCTATAGCATTTTCCCCGGAATACGTGGCAGCAATATGCCCATTGCCAACCACCCGGTACTTATAGGTCACTAACCCCTCTAGCCCCACCGGACCCCGTGGCGGCATTTGCTGGGTGCTGATGCCCACCTCTGCGCCAAAGCCGTAGCGGAAGCCGTCGGCAAAGCGAGTGGAGCAGTTGTGGTACACCCCTGCCGCGTCTACTTGGGCCATAAACTGATCGGCGTGGGCCTGATTTTCGGTGCAAATGGCGTCGGTGTGGCGAGAGCCGTAGGCGTTGATATGGGCAATGGCGGCCTCTAGGGAATCCACCACTTTAATTGCCAGAATCAGGTCGCTGTACTCGGTTTCCCAGTCTGCATCGGTAACAGCCTTGATCTGGGGGAGAATCTTTTGTGTGGCCGCATCGCCCCGCAGCTCAACGCCTTTGGCTTGCATGGCCTCAGCTAGGGCAGGAAGAAACGTCTCGGCAATGCTCTGGTGAACCAGTAGCGTTTCAATAGCGTTGCAGGCGGAGGGGTAATCGGTTTTTGCGTCGACCGCGATCGCAACCGTCTTCTCTACCTCAGCCGACTCGTCTACATATAAATGACACACCCCATCCGCGTGGCCCAGCACCGGAATCCGCGTATTCTCCTGCACAAACCGCACAAAAGAATTGGACCCGCGCGGAATGATCAGGTCAATTTGCCCATCTAGCGCCAGCATGGCCCGTGTCTCTTCGCGGGTGGTAAGCAGTTGCACCGCATTGGGGTCTACCCCCGCATTTTCTAGCCCCTGGCGAATGGCCTTCACCAGCGCCTGACAGGACCGTACGGCTTCCTTACCGCCTTTAAGAATGACGCCGTTGCCCGACTTTACTGCCAGAGACGAAATCTGCATGACGGCATCAGGTCGGGATTCGAAAATCACCCCCAGCACACCCAGGGGACAGCTAATGCGCTTTAGCACCAGGCCATCGTCCAGTTCTCGGTGAATTTGGACCGTGCCAACCGGGTCGGGGAGTTTAGCCACATCGCGGACACCTGCGATCGCGCCCTTCAGCTTTACCGCATCCAGCTTCAATCGACCATAGAGCGGCTTAGCCAAATTGTCCGACTCCGCCGCTTCCAAGTCTGCGGCATTCGCTGCCGTAATCTCGTCTGCCGCTACCGCTAGCGCCTGGGCAATCGCCTCAATCGCCTGATTCTTGGCCTCGGTAGACAGCCCCGCCAGCGACTGCGCCGCTCGACGAGTTTGTACAGCAATATCGTTGAGAGATTGTTCAACAGCAGCAGAAGGGGTCATCGCGGTTGCATTCATAGCATTCAGGCCTTCTAGCTTAGCAAGAAAGCCCTGACATCACCCCTCTATTCCCTCCCTTCGATAGACAGAGGGTAAGCGCCCTATTCCCCACTCCCTTGCTTCAGCCGACGCTTCGCCGCCTGCCAAAACGCTTCCAGCTCATCAATAGACAGATCCTCCAAGGGACCATCCGCCATGCCCTCCAGCAGGCCAAACCGTTCAGTAAAGCGACGATTGGTTCCCTGGAGCGCAGCAACCGGGTCCAGCCCCCGCCACCGGGCAATCTGTAACAGGCTAAAAATCACATCTCCTAGCTCGGCCTCCTGATTCTCGACCGGCTCGTTTGCCAGCGCCGCCTGAAACTCGTCTAGCTCCTCATGGACCTTGGCCCAGACCCCGTCTAAGTCATCCCATTCAAAGCCCGCCTTGGCGGCTTTTTTAGAAATTTTCATGGCCGCCCGCATCGGCGGCAGCGTCCGAGCATAGCGTTCCAGCTTGGGCGTCAGCCGCTGATCGTCCACGGCCCCCTTTTCTTCTGCCTTAATCGCGTCCCAGGTTTGCTTCACCTGCTTTGCCGTCTCGGCCTGACCATCGCCAAAGACATGGGGGTGCCGCCGAATCAGCTTCTCGGCAATGCCCGCTGCCACATCCCCCAGGTCAAAGTCCTGCTGCTCGCTAAAAATCTGTGCTTGCAGCACCACCTGCAGCAACAGATCCCCCAGCTCCTCTTCAATGTCTTTCTTATCGCCCCGCTGAATCGCATCGACCACCTCATAGGCTTCTTCCGTCACGTAGGGAATCAGCGTTTCGGGCGTCTGCTTCAGGTCCCAGGGGCACCCGCCCTCTGGGTTGCGCAGCTGGGCGACAACGTCAATGAGTTTTTGCAAGGCATCTGTCTGCTGGGACACGGCACACCAAAGGAAAGCAACCGCCTCCTGTTATAGCAGTCAAGCTCTAACGCCGCTTTCTTGATTTCGACCGTTTTGACTTTTTCTTAAACCGCCGCTTGATTCCAGAGCCGGTCCAGTCGCTAACGTAGTGACTCAGTGCCCCTAGCTCTAGGCCAATCACCAGCGCTACCCACTCCCACAGGTAACTGGTGAAGGCGGCTTTCACCGCAAGTTGCAGGTCTTGCCAGGTCAGCTGCGCATCCCACAGCTGATTGAGAATTTCGACGGTGACGATGCCAAACAACCCCACCCAAGCGGCAAAATAAATGACCCGCAGCACCGTGCCAATAACCGGACCGTGAGACCAGCGTGAACGGTGCTTTAGCATCACCTGATACGGGTACCAAATCCACTTCAGCGGTCCCCACCGGATGTACTGCACCGAGTGAATATCGAGATCTGGCCCCATCATGAACCCACCGATGAGGAAGCCGATACAGACAATCACCGTCAGAGGCACGTCTAACGTTAGGTAAAACGCCGCTGCCAGCACTGCAGGCAATGCCCAAAGGGTGATTCGATCGTGGGTCTTTCCAGAAGGCATAGACTAGATAGGCTAAAGATAGGGTCACTTTGCTTGAGCCTCCGAGGATGCTTATCCCCAGAGCGCAAAGCGCGTCGTGACTCGCAACCCAGCCCAACCATTGTGCGGGTTGCTAATCAACCAAATAATACAGATGAATTACCCAGAAATTTTTCCCCGTTGATCGGTTTTAAGCATCACCAGTCTGCTATTATCTAAATCCGAGTTGAGCGCCTGCCTTACAAGCAGGATGTCAATTCTGCCCCGGACGATTAGCTCAGTTGGTAGAGCGCCTGCCTTACAAGCAGGATGTCACTGGTTCGAGCCCAGTATCGTCCATCACCAGATCTTAGTCATCTTCAGGTAGAAACCTGGTAGTTCTGGCTTGCAACTGACTTTCGTGGGATTTGAGAGGACTTCTGGTTCTCTCCCTGTACGATAGATATGCACAGCCCGACTTTTCCGGTCTATCAACAGCCCTAGCCGCACTCCATTTTCGACGTACTCGTCCATCTTTTCCTGAAGCGCTTTCAGCGAGTCACTGGCCGAGCGTAGTTCCACTACAAAGTCGGGGCAGATTGGAGCAAAGGACGCTTGCTGCTCTTGCGTTAGTGCATTCCATCGCTCATTTAGAATCCAGGCAACATCGGGTGAACGAGTTGCACCATTAGGTAAAGTAAATCCTGCGCTGGAGTCAAATACTTCGCCGGTCCCATCCTCATCGGCCCAATTGCCAACCTGCTGAGCAATTTTGAGATTTCGGTTGCCGGTGTCCGAAAAAGCTGGCGGCATGACGATGACTTCTCCTTCGGCAGTCCGCTCGATTCGCAAGTTCTGGTTTGCCTGACAGAAGGCGTAGAACTGAGAATCTGTCATCTTCGCCTGAAGCATTAGTGAAGAGATATCGACCTCAAGCGGTACTGGTTCGGATTTAATCACCAGGCTTGTCATTGCCTTCGTCCTTCGCAGTATTTGATGTGTTTAATGCTAACAGGACTAATTGTCCTATTGATACGTTGTCTTCGTCAGCCCTCTACAGGCAGCCCAGCACAGAGGCGCGGTAGCGGCTGCCGCTATTCTCGGCACCACCCACGTAAACATTCACCTGATAGGGCATCAGCCCCTCCCGTTCTGGCATCGCCTCGATGCGCACTGTTTCCTCTGGCTCCAGTTCGATGTTGGTTTCGCTATACACCGTATCGGCTGTGTCATCGGCATACTTGAGGGCAAGACCAATGTCGTAGGTGTTGGCCGCTTCGTCGGTGCTCTCGACCACAGCCACAAAGGAGCTAAAGCTCGCGGGTAGCGGAACAACCCAATCCGTGTTCCAGTTATTGCGAAAGCCCAGCCCAAACGGACCGGGTATCGACGGCACCGTAATGTCCTTCTCTACCTCAACCTGCTCGTCGCTGCCACCGACGACGAAAAGCGGAATGCAGCTATCAGCAGGTGCGGGTGCCGCAGGCTGAGTACCCGTGCAACCAATGGCGGTAGCCCGATAGGCGTTGCCAATGGATTCATCCCCCACCCGTATATTGATTTGGTAGGGGTGTAGGCTCTCCCGCGGCTCGGCGGTAATCACAATGGGCTCATCCGCCGTCAGCTCGGCGTTGGCTTCGTCGTAGATGCGATCGCTCGTCTCATCCCCGTACTTAATACTGACTTCGATGTCGTAGTTGCCAGATTCTTCCGGAATGACAACCACAGCAAACTGCTCGTAGGCCGTACCGCCAGGTATCTGCCAGTCCGTATTGAAG
Source organism: uncultured bacterium (assembly GCA_963923025.1). Taxonomy (GTDB): domain Bacteria; phylum Cyanobacteriota; class Cyanobacteriia; order Phormidesmidales; family Phormidesmidaceae; genus CAWUKV01. Next base: position 6,814 of record CAWUKV010000006.1, on the reverse strand, counting down.
TTGTCACGAATCGTCAGCCCCGGCAGCGGGAAGGGCAGCGGTACCGTCACCGGCGGATTGGTAGGCGTCTTCTCCACTTCGCTACCTTCACCGCCAACGAGGGGTAAAGGTTGAGAATCCGCCTGAGGACAAAACGCATCAAGCTCAGCGGTTTGTGCTGCAGCAGGTTCGGCAATAACGCCTGAAACCACAATAGGAGACATTAGCAGTGAGGCGAAGGCTGCCACAAAGGGCTTTGTACAATTGCAAAGTTCCAAGGCTGTTACCGGTAAAAATTGGACCAAGCAGCAGAATCTTCGGGGTTTGACCCTGAAAAGGTCGTTTGAGTCTGGGTGTTTGCGTCTTTAAGGTGTTTGTGTCTTTAAGGTGTTTGTGTCTTTAAGACCATCAAGCAGCGTGATGAACCACGTTCAGCGTGAAACCTGTAGCTTTTCCTGAAGGAAAACCCCAGTTTTGGACGTGGAGGCTTAACTCACTGTAAGCGGCGTCTGACAGGTGCGATCGCAAAGCGTTGCTCAAGCTTAAGTTTGTCTTAACCAAACTCAATTTTTGGCTAGCGGCGGACAGTATGCGTGTAGTCAATGGATGAATTGACATGAAGCCACTCCATATAGCCCACGTTACCAAATATCAAAGCCTACTCATCGTCCTTGTCGCAAGGTTTATAGGGTCTCCTTTATGGGGTCTCCTTGCTGGGTCAACGTTACGTACAATGCAGGCTGTTCTTCTTTACAGGCAGAGTAGAAAGTTCTGTTAAATGCCTCTAACAATCGAAAAATACGCATTATCCTGAGTCGATGGTTAACCTACGGCTGGGTTCGTGATGCTGAAGTGGCTGCGTCGTCTAAATATTCGGTCTAAGCTGATCATCATCCTGCTAATCATTAGCAGTACAAGCATCGCGGCTACTGCCTACATCGGCTATACCAGCGGACGTGATGCTATTACCAACAGCATTTTTAACCACCTCACCAGCGTCAGGAAGCTAACGGCCAGCGAAACATCGCTGTACTTTGCCACCCTCGAAGCACACATTCAGTCCTTAGCCGAAGACCTGATGGTGGCTGAGGCGCTGACAGACTTCGACAGTGCCTATCAGCAGCTCAGTGCCCAAACGCCCAAAACAGCCCAGCAGCCGCTGATCGACTACTATCGCTTGAGTTTCTTACCCCAGCTTGCCCAAGCGTCAGACAGCTCTCCGGTTCTGGCCTCGTACCTGCCGCGGACCCCCGTTGCTCAGTACCTACAGTCGCGATACCTGGTTGAGGGGGCGGGTGGGGCACCAGTTGACAGTCGAGAAACGCCGATAGAAGACGTTCAGTCGCAATCCACCCCAGAGGCTCAAGCTGCTTTATCGATCACGCTGGATACGCCAACATTCCCCCCGGCCGAGCAGGCGTCTGCAACCGAGCAAGAGGCTGAGACGACAATCAGCTACGACGCCGCTCACGCTCGATATCACAAGTCTTTTAACCGGATTGTCCAAGATTTTGCCTATCACGACCTGTTCTTGATCAACCCCCAAGGCAAAATTATTTACACCGTTGCCAAAGAGGTCGATTTTGCTACAGATATTGTTCAGGGACCCTATAGTGAGAGCGGTCTAGCGCGAGCTTTTGATGCCGTACGCCAGGAAAAGGGGTCGCAATTTGTTCACATCGAAGACTACAGCTTCTATCGTCCTTCCCATGGTCGACCTGCAGCTTTTATTGCGACACCTATCTTTTCTGACTCTAATCTCGTCGGGGTGCTGGCAGTTCAGCTCTCTACAGACGTTCTCCAACGCATTGTCACTCAGGATCAAACCTGGGAAACCAGTGGCCTAGGTAAAACTGGAGAAGTGTTGTTAGTTGGCGAAGACCTGCGATTGCGAGCTGTTTCTCGTCCGTTTATCGAAGATCGTGAAGGCTACCTGGACGCACTACGAAGTCAAAACGTTGATAGCCGAGTCCTCGACCGCATCGAAGCTCACGAATCACCAGTCCTGCTCCAGGAGGCATCGTCAGAGGCCGTCAAGCGGTCGTTGGCCGGACGAGACGGCGTGCTCACTGCCAGAAACTATCTCAACAAACCTGCCCTCATTGCCTATGCCCCCCTCAAACTGAAGGGTCTGAACTGGGGCATCGTGACCGAGATGGCACTGTCGGAAGTCTATCAGCCCATCTACAGCTTCCAGCGTCAGATTTTGGTTACCGCAGTGATTTTGAGCCTGCTAGTCACGCTGATGGCCATGCTTATGTCCGGACGGTTTGTCTCACCGATTCGACGATTGATGAAAGGTGCCCAGCAGGTTGAAGCAGGCGACCTGACTGTGGACCTACGGGTCCGCACCGGAGACGAGTTTGAAGACATGTCGGTTTCTTTGGCAAGAGTGGTGCGCAAGCTGCGCGATCGCACGATCCAAATTCAAGACATTCAAACTCGCAATGAATCCCTGCTCTTCCGATTTCTGCCAGACGGCATTGTCAAACGGCTTAAGGACAAAGGTCTAGAAGACGAAAGCTGGAAAATCGCTGAAGTGGTACCGAACGTCTCAGTCATTTTGGGGCGGTTATCGGGCTATGAGCAACTGATGCAGCAGTTAGAACCGCAGGAGGTTGTCGCCACGCTAGATACGCTCGTTCAGGGGGTTGATGCAGCTACCGAACGGTTCGGTGTAGAGAAGCTGCGCACCTTTGGCGACTCCTATCTTGCCGTCTGCGGGCTGTCTACGCCCCATTTAGATCATTCCCGTCGGGCAGTTGAATTTGCCCAAGAAATGCGGGGCGTCATTCGTCGCTTCCGGGCTGAGCGGGGCGGCAACCTACAAATTCAGATTGCGGTTGCCTCTGGAACTGCCGTTGCTGGCATCATCGGCGAGGAGAAGCTGACCTTCGACGTCTACGGCCAGCCCATTACCGAAATGCAGTTACTCAACGACTGCTGCCCGCCCGACGAAATCTATGTGTCCCGCAACATCCATGAAAGGCTAAAAGAGTTTTTAGCCTTTGACCCTGTGGGTAAACACGACGCATGGCGAGTAACGCCCACAGAACAGGAAATTGCAACCTGGCGGCAGCCCTCACCCAAAAAGCTGGCAGGCTAACACGCTTAAGAAGAGCGGGGACTATGCGCCTAACCAGTTCGTCCATAACGTATTTTGAGCTTTGACGATGACTAACGTATTCCAGGAAAGCTGGTTCTACTGGGCAATCATGTTAGCGGTGGGGTTTCCGCTACTGGCGATTTTCTTGGGCCAGGTCTGCGACGAACTCAACCGTCAGCACCATCCATTACTGTTCACGGTCCGCTGGTTACGCAATTTGCTGCTGCCGCTGACGGTGTTCTATCTGCTGCTGGCCAAGGTAGTCCGGTTAGCGGACGGCAGGCTGATTCTCAAGATCATGCTGACGTTGATACTGATCACGGCGGTCTACCTGCTGCTGTCGCTGATCAATGGCGTTTTGTTTGGCAGTGCCGACACCCACACCTGGCGAGCCCAAACCCCCAGACTATTGAGAGAACTGGTGATTGTCTTTCTGGTGGCGTTGGCCGCTGCTGTTATTTTTGCGCAGGTTTGGGAACAGGACTTAGCTGGGCTGGTGGCTGCACTGGGTCTGGGTTCTGTGGTCTTGGGCTTTGCCCTACAGGGCACATTGGGCAATGTGATCTCAGGGATTACCCTGCTGATGGAACGACCCTTTAGCGAAGGGGACTGGGTCGAAATTGGCGACATTGAGGGAAAGGTTACCGAAATTAACTGGCGGGCGATTCGCATTTTGAATCGAAAAGGCAACCTTGTTGTACTTCCACACACGATGGTCGCACAGGAGACCCTGGTGAACAACTCTGCGCCGGATCCGGTCACGGGGAACATCGTCGAAGTAGGCTTTAGCTACAGCCACCCGCCTAACCAGGTTAAGCAAATGCTGAAAGAAGCCCTAGGCTCAACCCCCGGCATCCTGGCTGAGCCCCAGCCCGTACTGAGAACGCTAGACTACGGTGATTCTGCTATTACTTACCAGCTTCTGTATTGGATCGTGAATCAAAAAGATCGGTTCAACATTCGAGAACGGCTGATGACCCGCATCTGGTATGGTGCCCAGCGGCACGATCTGAATATTCCCTTCCCCATTCGCACGCTGTACCACTTCAACGGGCCCAAAGCGAATGAAGACCCCATGCCGCAGGTTCTAGAGCAGCAAACTGACCGCTCTCCCATCATCCATGAACTGTTAGATGGCAACATCCTAGACGAAGTTGGCCAAGGGGCTAACCTGCAATACTTTGGCCGGGACGAACAGATTATTGCTGAGGGTGAGCGCAGCGACTATCTCTACATTATGTTGTCGGGCCAGGTGAAGCTAACCACCCATGTCAAAGGCAATCTAGAAGAGATTATGACTTTGGGTCAGGGCGAGTTTTTTGGTGCGATCGCGGTACTGTCCAACCAGCCGAGCCCTGTCTCCATCACTGCGCTAGAAGATGCCACAGTTCTGAGGCTGACGCTGAGCATGATGCACCAGCTCATTGATCGGCGACCCAGTCTAGCTTTAGAAATTGGTCAAGTCATCGAACTTCGCCAACGGGCGATTCAGCAGTTTCGCTTCACGCCCCCCACTCACCAGAACAGATCCATGGCGTCCTGAATGGCGTCCTAGCGTGACCTACAGATTAAAACTTTTACAAACCAGCTGCTCAGCGGCCCAAACTTGTCCATTACGATAGAGCCGTCTTGGGCCTGATTGTAGGCTTCGGGCACTACAGCAACAGCAGGTGAACGGTGGTCAGCGTATTAGAAGTACCCGTTTCTGGGCAAACCAGTTCGGCATGGCATGGGCGGGCCGATTTGAATTTGGGCCTGTCGCAGGGGCGATCGCAAGTCCTCCATGCCAGAACCCAGGCTCCGCTGCGGGTCTTGCGATCGCACTATCCCGAAGGCCCCAACCCCTGTTACACCACCCTCGTCCATACCGCAGGCGGCATGGTCGGCGGCGACCAGCTCAGCCAAACGGTGACCCTAGAACCCAACAGCCGTGCCCTCATCACCACCCCTGCCGCCGCGAAAATCTATCACTCCAACGGGCCTACGGCAACGGTACGCACCAGCCTATGCCTGTCCGCTGGTGCAGAATTAGAATGGTTTCCTCAAGAGACCATTGTGTTTGCCGGGGCTCAGTACCATCAAACCCTGCGCGTCAACCTAGAAGACCAGGCCACCGTCGTGCTGTGGGATATTACCCGACTGGGTCGTAGCGCCCGAGGTGAAACCTTTGACCGCGGCAGCTGGGCATCAGACGTCGAAGTTTACCAAGCGGGTAAACCGTTCTGGATTGACCGTCAGATGCTAACGGGCAACTCTCCTATGCGATTAAGCCCCACTGGCCTGGGAGGCTACCCGGTCATTGGCACCCTGGCGCTCGTCGGTTATTTACCATCCGAAGCAGAAGTTAACAGCCTGAGAACTGTTGTTGCAGGTCAACAGATACCGTTGGAAAACGTTGGTATTACCGTCGGGATCAACGGACTTATTTGCCGATATAGGGGCCATTCTAGTCAAACTGCGAGACAATTCTTTATAACAGTTTGGCAACAGCTGAGAAGGATGAGATACGGTACAATTCCCCCCGTACCCCGTGTTTGGACCTGATGGCCCTGCACTGTTCACTTCACCCCTAGCCCCTAGAGATCCTGCCCATGCAACTGACCCCCCAAGAAAAAGATAAGCTGCTCATTTTTACCGCAGCGCTGGTGGCCGAACGCCGAAAAGATCGGGGGCTGAAGCTCAACTACCCCGAGGCAGTGGCCTACATCACCGCGGCTATTCTTGAAGGGGCACGAGACGGACGAACCGTATCAGACCTGATGAGTTACGGAACAACACTGCTTTCACCCGATGACGTTATGGACGGCATCGCTGAGATGGTCCATGAGGTCCAGGTAGAGGCAACGTTCCCAGACGGGACGAAACTGGTCACGGTCCACAGTCCAATTAGCTAAGTTTTTCCAGTCAGTTCCTGACGCACAAGGTCCTTCGTCCAAAGGCCAGCCTAGCGAACTTGGTCCTCAATGTGTCGAACCAATAAATCAGGTGCTTCCAGAGGAATCAAATGACCGACTCCGCCGACGTTGATTAGCGTAGCCTGCGAAATCAGATCAACAACGTCACGCTGAATCACATTTAGAGGAATCACAGGATCGTCAGCTGAGGCTATGACCGTCACCGGAATAGTAATGTCAGACATCTGTTCAGCAATGGAGTTGTCCATTCCTTGCAGCAGCCACCACCGCCATGCAGACGTTTCCGCCAGCGTGTGGGTCTGAATCGCCAGCTCTCGCTGTTCCGCCGGTAGTGGAGCATGGACTGCACTATCTACAGTCGCCACTGCTGCTGCTCTCTCGGTATGATCCGTCAGCATTCGCGCCTTGTCCTCGGCAGGCATGGGTTCTTGAGTCGCCGGAGACGGAGCCACCAAAACAACCTGTTGAACCTGCCCGGTGCTATCGTCAGCGGCCAGCTTCAGCGCAATTTTGCCGCCCATAGAATGACCGATGACAACGCAGCGCTCGATGCCCAGCTGCGCCAGCGTCTGACGAACGGCATCTGCATAGGTCTCGATAGACGGATGTTCTAATGGGGCTGCCTGACCAAAACCGGGCAGGTTGGGGGCCACACAGCGGTAGCGATCGCACAGCCGATCGATCACAGCCTGCCAGCTTGACGCGGCACCGCTGAAGTAATGCAGGAACACCAGAGTCGGCTCCCCCTGGCCCTTGTCTATAAGGGGTAATTGAAGCGAAGCTGTCACCAGGGGCAATAAGGAATGGAATGGGT
>CAWUKV010000005.1:0-62457 GCA_963923025.1 uncultured bacterium | reverse complement strand
GCGGGGATAGTCCATTTCAAACAGATGGAATTAAACAGATGACAGTAGCTAGCTTCGTCGCACGGCTTCAGATCAGTAGGTATTTAAGATCAGTAGATTTATCTATCCGGGCAAACGTATCAGCAGGGCTATCTGAGCTAACGTCCCATTAAAGCCAACGTCCCATTAAAGCTAACGTCCCATTAAAGCTAACGTCCCATTGAAGCTATTGAAGCTAACGTCCCATTGAAGCTAACGTCCCATCGACTCAGTATCACTAACCACACATTACTGAACAGCAAAAAGAATTTTATTAACGGGTATTCATTATGGTCGGCAATCCAGATTTCCAAACCGGGCACGGTCAGGATCAGGCCCCAGAACTACAGGAACTCGAAACGCCCGATGGCGAATTACACCTGCGATTCTATGTGTCTTCTGGCGATGAATTTGCGCTACCCGCAACGGGTATTCGTCGCATCATTGAGAACCCTCCGGACCGAATTACCCCTGTTCCGAACGTATCGCCCTTACTTTTGGGTACGCTCAACGAGCAGGGACGTGTGATTTGGGTCGCTGATCTCGGACAGTTTTTGGGGTATCCCAAAGCAATGAATACAGATCGCGCAGAAATTCCGGTGATTGCGGTCGAAGACCAAGGAACTATGTTAGGGTTAGCCGTTAATCAGATTGTCGGAACCGATTGGCTGGATGCAGAATCGGTGCAGGTCACGCAAAGCTACTCTGACACAATGGCGCCTTTTCTTCGGGGAGAGTGGCACCACGATGCCCAGCAGCCCCTGCGGTTGCTCGATCACATTGCGATTTTACGGTCAGCCCGTTGGGCGGCATAAGGCCGTAGATCGGGGCGAAGCAGAATTAGACAAGCAGGGTACTTATACTGGAGACGGGTAGGAGAAGACACATGGCATCTGGCACCGATTACTCGCAAGCCTATCAGGCAGCGGAACGAGCCTATATGCAAGGCAGCTACGAGGAGGCCGCTGCTGTCATCGATCAGTTGGTCGACGAGTACCCAAGCGACCCGAACGTGCTACTGCTGAGGGGCCACATTTACTGCTATGGGCTGCACCGCTACGACGTGGCCCAAGACCAGTATCAAAGCGTGCTCCAGCTCACGTCCGATCCAGAGTTTGTCGACTACGCCAATAACGGCCTTGCCTACGCGAGCCAGGCGGCAGAACAGCCCAGCGACGCCGACATTCCCAACGAGTTTGACGACCAGCTGACCGACTCCGTCAGCCTATACGGCGATGGGACCGAGGATGCCGCCAGCCCCAACTGGGATTTGGGGGAGCCTCCGGAGGAACTCACCAGCGCCGAGTTAGACTTCGCCGATCTAGAACTTGCTAGCCTAGAGGGCACATCGTCAGCGCGTCAGGACGCGACCACTGAGATGTTGGCCGATCCATTCGAGATGAATGCTGAGTACGAGAGTACAGCGACCGGCGATGCCCGGAACGGACTCTTTGACAACAATCCCTTCGGCAACGACGACGGCTTAGATGCAAATGGGCTAGGTGATGCCGAGCTGCTAGACCCCTTTGCCGAGAGCAGCCTGGACGGGTTGATTCCCTCTTCAGAAGAGGAGATTACCCTGGAGGCGGGCAGTCAGCCCTTCGACGAGGGCAACTTTGACGGGGGTAACTTCGGCGGGGCCGACATCGGGGACGCCGCCGCTGCCATGGCTGAACCCGCGACGGATTTTTCTGATGCGGCATTGGCTGATCTAGACGCTAGTCCAGAGTCCGAGTTTTCTAATCCCGAGTTGGCCTTTGACCAGAGCGAATTTGACGAGGCCTTTGGCCAAACTGAGCAAATTGGCGAACTTCCCAGCTTCCCAGAAGAAGACTTCTCCAACGGCGATAGCGTTGAAGCAACTGCCGATTTTGCCTTTGACTCTGAGGAGCTCGCTGCCTCGGAAGATCAGACACTGTTCATGGCTGAGCCATCCCTTGGGGCCGCTCCAGAGGTCAATTTTGACCTTGACTCAGACGGCGGTGACGAGGATTTTGGCCTGTCTGAGGCGGCCACACTAAATACCCCTTCCGACACCGAAGACGTTGACTTTGACTCAGGGTTCGAAGGCGATACCAACGCTTTCTCGAGCCCAGCACCGTCAACCGACGAAGCCGACCTCAACGAACCGCAGGGCAACATCGACTTCCTAGATGAATTTGACGAATTTGACGATCTCGGTAGCCTGCCCGATTTCGAATTATCGGATAGCTCAGCCGGGTTTACCAGTCCCTCCGTGGGCGGGGCCGATCTGAGCATCGATGAAGCGGCTACGCCCGTCGGCGGCTCTGGGTTTAGCCTGAGCGAAGGCGATGGGCCCTCCGTCATCGGTGACGAAGATATTTTCAGCATTTCTGAAACCGCCGACCAGCTCCCGGCCTTTACCCAAGGCGACGATGGGGAGGTCGATGCCGTCATCGTTGAGCAGGGTGGCCTAGCGGTTATTGAGAATGCATCCCTGGGCAGCAAACGTTGGATTATCGCAGGCACAGCGGGCGTAGCTTCGATGGTCGCCGTTGCGGTGGTCAACTTGGCGACCTTAGGACGGCTAGCCCCCAGTGAAACCCGAACAACGGCCAACCTACAGGCCAAGATCTACCCAGCGGCAATGGCAATCGCAGCTGGTCTGGGCAGCTTCGGTACAGTCTTAGGGCTTGGGTACATAGCCGACCGACGGACTAAGCAGTCCGTGGCTAACCTCCAGCGTCAGTTCGACCTTGTCTCTCAGGGCGATTTAGGCGCAAGGGCCACGGTGTACTCCAAGGACGATTTTGGTCAGCTGGCCACCGGGTTCAACCAGATGGCACGGGTGATTTTGACCACCACCAGCGAAGCCCAGCGCAAAGCCCAGGAACAAGAGCAAGCGAAGGAAGACTTGCAGCGCCAGGTGATTCGCCTACTGGACGACGTAGAGGGCGCAGCCCGGGGCGACCTAACGGTACAGGCCGAGGTAACCGCCGACGTGCTGGGCGCGGTCGCCGACTCCTTCAACCTCACCATTCAAAACCTGCGAGAGATTGTACAACAGGTGAGCGTTGCGGCCCGCCAGGTGAGCAAAAGCTCCACCGAAAATGAGATGTTTGCCCGCAGTCTGTCGGCAGACGCCCTGCGTCAGGCGGAAGAGCTGGCGGTAACACTGAACTCGGTGCAGGTGATGACCGAGTCGATTCAGCGGGTGGCCGAAAGCGCCCGTGAGGCGGAGGAAGTGGCGCGGTCGGCATCAGCAACAGCACTGCGCGGGGGTGAGGCCGTAGAGCGAACCGTAGCCGGTATTCTTGAAATTCGAGAAACCGTGGCAGAAACCACCCGTAAGGTAAAGCGCCTAGCCGAATCATCCCAAGAAATTTCCAAGATCGTTGCACTGATTTCTCAGATTGCGTCTAGAACGAACCTGCTGGCGTTGAACGCCAGTATTGAGGCTGCCCGAGCTGGTGAAGCGGGCCGAGGTTTCGCCATTGTGGCCGATGAGGTCCGGCAGCTGGCCGACCGAGCAGCTAAGGCATCCAAGGAAATTGAGCAAATCGTTCTCCAGATTCAGAGTGAGACGGGCGGCGTAATGACCGCCATGGAAGAAGGCACCCAACAGGTTATTGAGGGAACCCGTCTGGCAGAGCAAGCGAAGCGGTCTCTGGAAGATATTATCCAGGTCTCGAACCGAATCGACGTCCTGGTGCGATCGATTACGGCAGACACCGTTGAGCAGACTGAGACCTCACGGGCCGTGGCTCAGGTCATGCAGTCCGTCGAACTGACGGCGCAGGAAACCTCTCAGGAATCTCAGCGCGTGTCCACCTCGCTACAAAACCTAGTGGGTGTGGCCCGTGACCTGCTCACGTCGGTTGAACGATTCAAAGTTGAAAACGAAAAAGCATAACGGTGGCCCAGTCGTGAGGTCGCTCCGTAACCGCATCTAGGGGAGAACGTGGCTATGCTGCCCGAACAACAACAGCGCATCATGGGGTACTTCATTGAGGAGGCAAAGGACCACCTCAATACGATTGAGCAGGGTTTGCTCAGCCTCCAGGCCACGATTGAAGACCCGGAAATGGCCAATGAAGTTTTTCGAGCGGCGCACTCGGTCAAGGGCGGCGCGGCCATGCTGGGGTTGGAGAGCATCCAGCGCACCTCCCACCGGATGGAGGACTATTTCAAAATCCTGAAAGAGTCGCCCATTAAAGCAGACCGAACCCTGGAGTCAATGTTCCTTCAGGTGTTTGATGCTCTGCAAGAGCAGCTTGAGCAGCTCCAGGGCCCCTTTGGATTGACCGACGACAAGGCCGAAGAAATTATGGCCGGGGTCGAGCCGGTCTTTGGACAGATTGAGAACCATCTGAGCGGGTTAGTCGATGCTAGCGGTGGGGCGACTCAGACAACCCCAGCCCCCACCGCAACGCCCGCTGCCGCCGTCGCCCGAACTAGCAGTGAAGATAGCGCCCTACAGCTGGTCTTCAAAAGCGACGTTTCCAGCTGTCTGCGCGATATGCTGGGCCTATTTAAGCAGGCTGATACCGAGCAGAGTCGTCAATCACTACATGATATCTGCCAACAGATGGCAGGATTCGGCGAGCAGTTCGAGCTAGCGGCCTGGGTCAATCTGGTTGTTAGTGCGCAATATGCGATCGCAAACGCCGCCAACGATTATCGAACGCTAGCGCCGGTCGTCATCAAAGAGATTAAAGGTGCCCAGGATTCAGTCCTGGCAGGACGCGCGCCAGAGATTCAGGTCTCTGAGACGCTACAGTCTCTCCTCCCAGCAGACGTAGCGCCAAGCGATGCAGACCTGGGATCACTGGCCTTCGACGACCTGGACATGGGCTCGGTTTCGGATGATGAATCGACAGATGACCTCTTCGGCGACAGCGCTGACTTGGCCATCGACGGTCTGCCTAGCGAACTCCCAGACAGTACTGAGGCATCTGGGAGCAGCGACGCTGACTTTGACGGCTTATTTACCGATACTGCGGGTGCAGACCTCGATAGCCTCGATATCTCAGACGGGCTGAGCAGCGATATCGGCCTTGACGATTTAGAATCGTTGCCAGATCTCAACGACACGGCCAACACTGGCCTGGATGCAGACGGGCTAGACGGACTGATGGGCGCAGGCGCAGATCCGACCGGGCCAGAAGTGGGAGCAGCTGAGCTCAACAGTTTGGCGGATCTGTTCGAAGGCGATTTAGGCGATCTTGACGACGCCTGGCAGGAAGAAGACGTAGCGCTGGACCGTCCTGCTAGCGATGTGCCAGATGTGGACATTTCCAGCGATTTTGCCGATCTGCTAGAGACCTCTGACGGAGATGGAACCGACGCGCTAGATTCTGGCGATGAGCTTGCCGATCTGTTTGGTGACGTCTTGAGTGAGACCGAAACTTCGGAAGGCAGCGCGGCCGCTCCCTCAGACGCGCTAGGTCTGGACTTTGATGATTTAGCCGCTGATGAGTTAGCCGCCGCTGATCTCTCGGACAGTCCTGCTATCACACCGGATGCTGCTATCACACCGGATGCTGCTATCACGCCAGATGATAGTCCGTCCAGCAGTTTTGATGACCTTGGACTGGATGACCTAGCGTTAGACAATCCGTCCGATGATTTGGACCTGTCAGCATCGCTTGAGATGGATGAGTCGGTGGCATCAGCTGATAGCCCATTGGAAGGCTCAGCCTCGCTAGACCTAGGAGACGATCTGCTGGGTTTAGAGCTGGATGATAGCAGTGATGACCTAGGACTTGACGCTTCCCCAGACAGTTCCGATGGCTTAGATTTAGGGGCTGAACTGGATGCTGGGCTCGACTCAGAACTGGATTCGTCGCTGGACCTCGGGCTTGACTCAGAGCTGTCGTCCGGGCTTGCTGCTAATGACGCCGAAACAGCTGCCGAAGACACCTTGCTTGAGGGATTAGATGATGGGCTAAACCTAGAAGATGTAACCGGTGACATCGGTTCAGATTCGGAGCTTGAGCTAGATTTTGATAGCGATAGTGGTGATGACTTCGCGGCGGATCTTGGCGCTTTAGATACCCCAGATTCAGGCCTAGACGTTTCTGGGCTAGATGCTTTAGACCTGGACGCGCCTGAGCTAGGTGCTAGCAGCGACGAACTCGACCTAGGCGTTGACCTGGGAATCGATTTGGATAATGAAGCTGAACTAGGTGATCCAACCCCAGCCGAGAGCAATGCTGATATCTTCGCTACAGCAGACCTCGCCTCGGAAGCCGATCTCTTCTCTGAGACCCCCAATGCTGAGACCCCCGACGCTGAGACCCCCGACGCCGTCCTAAGCAATGAAGCCCTAGACAATTTGTTTGATGCGTCTGATCCGGACGCGTCCGCAACCGATAGCGATCTGTCTTTGAACCTAGACGGTGCGGAGCTGAGTGATGCGGATCTAGATAATGCTTTTGGTAGCAATACCGAGCTATCCGATCCTACTGAGGCAGCAGCCGACCTCGACTTAGGTCTGTCCCTGGAGGATGACCTGACAGACGGTCCGACTACGGACGACGATCTCCTCTCCCTTGAATCATCAACTAACGACCTTGACTTAGACCTAGACACGAGTGAGGCAACCGACAATACGGACGGTGGTCTGGACGATCTGGATCTGGCCGATCTGAACATGGCGTCTGATGGGCCAAGCCCTACAGGCGAAGGCGACTTAGGCGATCTGTTTGGCGGTGTCGAAGATGACGAAGCCCTAGCCGCTGATTTGGATCTCTCGCTGGACACCCTGTCTCCCGATGGTAGCGAAGATGCCGGAAGCCAGGACGACACATCACTAGAGATGCCTGACACCGATCTAGATTTAGCCAATGTAGAGTCTGCGACAGTAGAGGATGCCTCAGTAGAGAGCGACATCGCGCTTAAATCAGATCCCCTAGCTGGCCTGGAAGCAGCGCCGGGCTCTACACCGGACCTCAACGGTGTTAGTGGATCGGAGGACCCATTATCTCTGTTGGCAGAGAGCGAGGGTGGTCATAGCGTCGCCTCATTCTTTGGCAGTGAGGCCAACCATCTCGAAGACCTGTCATCCGTGTCAGATGACAGTAACAGCATTGACGACTTCTTTGACGTGGGGGGCCGTGACGAGGCTCAGGTCGTCGATAGCGATTTTTGGAGTGACCCCGATTCGAGCAGTGCCAGCCTAGATGCTACGGCTGAAGATGCAGCCACAGACGGGGCTGAGACTGCATTACCCGAGGACAACCTAGCCGCAGCGGCGAGTCCAACCGCCAGCCCAGTCAACGAACTGGAAGCAGACCTCTGGGAGGATACAGCAGCAGGTGCTGAGAGCCAGCCTGAAGATTCGCTAGGGCTCGACGATCTCATGGACACGCCAGACGACGCTGCAATCGATGAGGTAGATGCAGAGCTAGACCTCGGATTGGATCTGGATTTAGACGACGCGGGTTCCACAGACGTAGATACTGCACTCACCGACGGGCTCACCGACGACCTTTGGGATGATGCAGCCTTAGCTGACACTGAGGCTAACGCACCCGCATCAGACCTTGAGTCTGCCGCTAGTGACGAGCTATCAGATCTAGACCTGGGCTTATCTGATGAGAGCAGCGACTCGGACGAAGTGGGTGGTCTAGAGGGGCTGAACGAGCTAGACCTTGGCACAGATGAGCTTAGCCTCTCAGACGATGCAGCAGTATCTGCCTACGAGCTGGACTTATCCTCTGATTTACTGGGAGAGCTAGACGCATCAGAAGATGAAGATGCCTTGAATGCCCTCGATATTGCAGACCCAGCATCCGCTAGTGATGCGGACCTAGACCTAGACAGTCTTGATCTAGACGAAGAGAATCCCAGTGAGGACGCAGGCTTAGACAGCCTGCTAGAGGATACCACCCTGGACGGTTCGGCTCTGGATGATGCTTTCTTAGTTGATGAAGCTAGTGATGTGGGCAGCGATGACGCATTGGACGGCATGGACGCCCTACTCGGCGATGCCGACGGTGACCTTGGACTCGCACTAGGCCTTGATTCGGAGCCCGAAGCGGTTGCCCTTGAAGAGACGGGTAGCTTGTCAGCGGACGATGCCGACGACTTGGACAGCCTTTTAGGAGAGGTCGCAACACCAGAAGATCCCTCACCAACAGACGCTGAGGCCGACGGCGACAGCTTTGCTGACTTAGATGCCCTCCTCGATGAACCCGACCCAACGCCCGACGCTCCCGCTGCCTCAGATGATTTTGCGGACCTTGATGCGCTACTCGCGGAAGAAGCTGCACCAGAAGGTGGCGAGATGGCTACCCCTCCGGACAACGGCAATACTGGTGCTGACGAGTTTGACGACCTAGAGAAGCTGCTAGAGGAAGCTGACCAGACCTTGGGTGGTCCCACCGGCGCTTCCAGTACCCGACGAGCTGCGCCTGCCCCCAGTCGTCTGGCGAATCGTCGAGGCGGTGGAGTACTGAGCGAGCAGACCATGCGCGTATCGGTGAAGCACCTGGACAACCTCAGCAACCTGGTCGGGGAACTGGTGGTCAACCGCAACACCCTAGAGCAGGACCAGGAGCGCCTACGACAGTTCCTCGACAATCTGCTCTTCCAGGTTCAGCAGCTAAACGATGTCGGCCAGCGCATGCGCGATTTGTACGAGCGATCGCTGCTCGAAAGCTCGCTAATTTCCAGTCGTCAGTCTTACCAGATGGCAGGCGCAGCTGTTGGCTCTGGCGGAGACGCATCCAACCCCAACCATGCCACTGGCGAAACTTTCGACGCCCTGGAGATGGACCGCTTTACCGGCTTCCATACCCTCTCCCAGGAGATGATCGAACTGATCGTCCGGGTGCGAGAGTCTGCCTCTGACATCGCCTACACCGTAGAATCTGCCGACCAGGTCACCCGCCAGTTCCGCCAGGTTACTACCCAGCTCCAAGAAGGGCTAAACAAGGCCCGCATGGTGCCCTTCGCCCAAACGGCCGACCGCCTGCCCCGCGCCGTTCGAGATATCTCCCTCAAGTGCGGCAAAGAAGCTCGGCTGGTGGTCGAAGGGCGCGACACCCTAATCGACAAGATGATCTTGGAGCAGCTGTATGACCCGATGACGCACTTGGTCAACAACGCCATCACCCACGGGGTTGAATCGCCAGACGAACGGGAAGCAGCTGGCAAACCGAGGGAAGGCAGCATCACCGTTCGCGCCTTCTACCAGGGCAACCAGACCGTCATCTATGTGGCCGACGACGGCGGCGGCATTGACCCCGAACTGGTTAAGCGCAAAGCCATCCAGCGCGGGCTGATCTCCCAGGCAGAGGCCCGGTCAATGTCCGTACTCGATGTGTACGAGCTGCTGTTCCACCCCGGCTTTAGTACCCGCGACCAGGCTGACGACTTTGCCGGTCGCGGCGTGGGCATGGACGTGGTCCGCACCTCCCTAGCTGAGATCCGCGGTAGCATTACCATCGACTCTGAGATGGGCAAAGGCACCAGCTTTACCATTCGACTACCGCTGACGCTGAGTATCTCCAAGGCGCTCAGCTGCATCAGCAACCAGGCCCGCATTGCCTTCCCAATGGATGGTGTGGAAGACATGTTCGATGTGCCGAGGGAGCGCATCCAGCAAAACGAGCAGGGCGAACAGTGCATCCTTTGGCGCGATACCCTACTGCCTTTCCAGCAGCTGTCTGACCTGCTGAAGTTCAACCGCACACTGGGCCGTGGACGCGTCTACGGCGGTCATCAAGACGATGACGTCATCTCGATTGTGGTGCTGCGCAGTGCTAACACCTACATCGCCCTAGAGGTTGACCAGGTGATTGGCGAGCAAGAAATTGTAATCAAGCAGTTGGAAGGCCCCGTCCCCAAGCCCACGGGTTTTGCAGGTGCAACCGTCCTAGGTGATGGCCGCGTCATGCCGATTGCTGACGTACTGGAGCTCATCGACCTGGCAATGGGCCGCGTCCGTCGCGAACCCAGCGCCGCTGTCTGGTCTCAGGTGGTGGAAGAGCCGCCTGAAGAGCAGGCCAGCAGCAAGTCCGAGCCCACAGTGCTGATTGTGGACGACTCGATTACGGTCCGCGAACTGCTATCGATGAGCTTCAACAAAGTAGGCTACCGGGTTGAGCAGGCCCGCGACGGTCAAGAGGCCTGGGAGAAGATGCGGGCCGGACTGCCTTGCGACCTTGTCTTCTGCGACATCGAAATGCCACGGATGGACGGTCTAGAGCTACTGTCTCGCATGCAGAAAGATAACGCCCTCAAGCGCATCCCCATCGCAATGCTCACCTCCCGAGGCGCAGATCGTCACCGGCAAATGGCGGTGGACCTAGGGGCCAGCGGCTACTTCACAAAGCCCTATCTGGAAGAAGCGCTACTGGACGCGGCACAGAAAATGCTGAATGGCGAAAGTATGGTCAAGTAGAAAAGTAGGGTCAAGTAAAACCGCGGCCTTGTCCCCGTCTCTAAAACGCCAGTCGATAACACGACTGGCGTTTTGCGTTTCTCTCAAAAAGAACGCTACGATCTAAGGCGTATAGTTTTGCTTCGAAAACAGCATGGTCGTTGCAACCGCACCCCGCCAATGGCAGCCCGTTGTGCAGGCATTTACAGACGCGTTGGGGTCAGAACAAGTCGTTCGCCGCAAAGAAGAGCTACTAGTCTACGAATGCGACGGCCTTACCAGCTACCGTCAGCGTCCTGCAGTGGTGGTGCTGCCTCGCACCACCGAAGAGGTTGCCGCTGCCGTCAAGATTTGCAACGACCATCAGGTTCCCTTTGTTACCCGAGGTGCCGGCACCGGGCTTTCCGGCGGTGCCTTGCCCATCGAAAATAGCGTTCTAATTGTGACCGCATGCATGCGGCAAATTCTAGATATTGACCTAGACAACCAAGTGGTTGTGGTCCAGCCAGGTGTAATCAACAGCTGGGTGACCCAGGCCGTCAGCGGCGCGGGGTTTTACTACGCCCCGGACCCCTCTAGTCAGTCAGTATGCTCGATGGGGGGCAACATTGCCGAGAATTCGGGTGGTGTTCACTGCCTGAAGTATGGCGTAACCACTAACCACGTGCTGGGGCTAAAGCTGGTAACACCCACTGGCGGCATTATCAACACTGGTGGCCCCATTAGCGAAATGCCCGGGTACGACCTGACCGGACTCACGGTTGGCTCAGAAGGCACCCTAGGCATCGTCACAGAGATCACTCTCCGCATTCTCAAATCACCCGAAACCATTCGTGTGCTGCTGGCAGACTTTACCAGCGTTGAAGCCGCTGGCGCGACTGTATCAGACATCATCGGGGCAGGCATCATTCCGGCAGGCATGGAGATGATGGACAACTTCAGCATCAACGCCGTTGAGGACGTCGTGGCCCTAGCCTGCTACCCCCGTGATGCCACGGCGATTTTGCTAGTTGAGGTGGATGGCTCTCCGGCTGAGGTGGCAGCTAGTGCCGATCGTATTGAAACCTTGTGCTACCAGAACGGTGCCCGCAGCGTTGCCTCAGCCACCGATGCTGACGCCCGCACTCGTCTTTGGAAAGGCCGCAAGGCTGCCTTTGCGGCTATGGGCAAGCTCAGCCCAGACTATTACGTACAGGATGGCGTTATTCCCCGCACCCAGCTACCCCGCGTCCTGCAAGAAATTGAGCGCCTGGGTGAGCAACACGGCTACCGTGTGGCTAACGTCTTCCATGCAGGAGATGGCAACCTGCACCCGCTCATTTTGTACAACAACAGCGTACCGGGACAGCTCGAAGCCGTAGAGGAACTGGGCGGCGACATTCTTAAACTGTGCGTTGAGGCTGGAGGCAGCATCTCGGGCGAACACGGCATTGGTGCAGACAAGCGCTGCTACATGCCCGACATGTTTACCACCGCAGACCTGGAGACCATGCAGCGGGTGCGACAAACCTTCAATCCGGCGGGGCTGGCGAACCCCACCAAAATTTTCCCTACGCCCCGGACCTGCGGCGAGTCAGCTACGGGACATTCATCTATACCAGGCATAGAAATAATTTAGGAACCTTATCAGAGCACTGTAAACGTTCAGCAACGTCCTTACTTCACCGCTAACTATAGTTGCAGATAAAACCTTCTGCCGTAGAATTGGCGAGCGTTTCAGGGTTTTGCCATTAAAAATACGCAGCGTCCAACGTTACGCTTTTAGCAATTTCTGTGTTTTGGCTGAGTGTTCGGGAGTTGGATCGGGGCAACTTAGCAATAGAGTGAAACTCAAGCTACTCAAGGCTTCTACAGGCCTGCATCCATTTCTATCTACAGTGATAGGTGCCTGTTTTAGAGTGGGTAGCTTAGTTACCAGGAGCTAAGACGCTACGAACCCCAAACATCAAGGAGACACCTCTCGTAATGAACACTTCTTTTAAGGCCAGACTGCTACAGCACGTGCTCAAAGCTAAGCAAAACAAGTCTGGTGGTTTTACCCTGATCGAACTGCTGGTTGTTATCATCATCATCGGCATTCTGGCAGCGATCGCCCTGCCTTCCTTCCTAAACCAGGCCAACAAAGCCCGTCAAACTGAGGCTAAGACCTACGTTGGTTCCATGAACCGCGCTCAGCAGGCTTTCTTCCTAGAGCAAAACTCTTTTACTACCAATATCCCTGAGCTGGCTTTGGGTATTGACACAGACACAGAAAACTACGATTACCTGATCTCCAGTTTGGCCACCGATGCTAACGGGAACATCGTGACGGCGGCTAACATTGGCGCTTCCAACAACCAGGCAACCCTAAAGGATTATGTTGGCGGTGTTGACGTCGGTACTGTAACAGGCGCTGATGATGGCGAAGCAACAACACTGGCTGTTCTTTGTGAAGAATCAGGTGCCCCAAGCGACGATTTCAGTCCTAGCTCTGCAGCTTCTACAGCTGGAGATGTCGCTCTAGATGTTACCAACGCTAACGACATCGAGTGCGACGAGACGGCTGGCGTCAACGGTATCAACTAGGCATCCATTAGATAGATGCTCTGTTGAGCTGGTGCTTTATCAGCCAGGCATAATTGGCAAGGGTCTGATGTTTTCTCTAAACATCAGACCCTTGTGCTTATATAGCTAGCGCCATTTACGTCAGGACAAATGGGTCTACCAACCCTTCGACTGCTATATAAGAGCCGAATGCTGGAAGATTAGTCAAAGAACAGGGAGCCATTAAGTAGCTGATCACCGCTACAGCAGTTCCTAGAGAAAGAACACCCTTTAAACCTCCATTAGACAGCTCGTCTAAGCAGATGAAAAATAGCCAGATACATATAAGCATCGTCTGTTCCATCATTGGACTGGCTTTTCTTCTTGGACTACAATTTCGAAGACTTAATGCCCTGAGAACAGAAATACCTCCAGCTGGAAGAGTAGGCACAGCTGAGCAATCTGACGAATCTACTTTTGATAGAGAACAATTAACCCTACAGCGTTACTTACCCACATTTGGATTCAGGAACCTATTCTCGAATTGGACATTCTTCAACTTCCTCGTCTACTTTGGTGACGAGGAACTAAGGGCTGAGACCGGATATCAACTCAGCCCAGAGTTTTTTGAAATTATCGTCGATCAGGATCCTTACTTCATTGACAGCTACTTATTCTTGAGTGGGAGTACAACGCTTTACGCCGGGCAGCCAGAAAGGTCTGTTCAGTTAGTGGAAAGAGGGCTAAAAAGTCTTGCACCTAACCGTCCGCCACGCGCCTATCTAGCATGGCGCTATAAAGCTACCGACGAACTGCTGTTTTTGGGACGGACAAACGCCGCCCAAGCATCTTATGAAACAGCCGCTATGTGGGCATCGCTCTCGTCTGATCCAGAGGCTGTCAGCATAGCCAAGATTTCACAACAAACCGCTGCTTTCCTGGCTCAAAATCCGGATAGCCGCGCGGCACAAATCAACGCCTGGTTTAGTATTTTATCAAGTGGCTTAGATGAGCAGGCACAGGCGTTGGCACTACGGCGTATTGAAGAATTGGGGGGGATTGTTGAAGTCTTACCTAGTGGCGCTGTACAGGTACAAATACCAGAGGAGTAGGGCTCATTGACTTGTCGGGTGCGGGAGATTTAATCGTTCAGCCCGAACAGATTCAGCTAGGCTGTCTAAAGCAGGTACTTCCCTAGACCACCGTAGTGGCAGCAGATTGAGCGAGCCAGGAAGCGTGTACAAGCGCAGACTGCCGGGATAGAGGATTTGTCGGATCTGGTTGGCATACTGATTGCGATAGACAAATGCTAAACCAAAGCGACGTTCGCGAGAGATCGGCTCGGTTGTGGAGCGTAGCCAACTTTTAAGGTCTCGGTTAGAGGTAATATTTTGCCTGACCTCTGCTTGGTTCTCTGCACGCAGGTTAGTGCCTTCCAAATATTCTGATAGATATTCATCTGGCTGTAGCCATGCCTTAAGTAGCTGACAGGCGGAATGGTCAGGGTTTTCATTTTCCCCGCCACCGATGCAGCTGTCGAGGTAGTCAAGTGACTCTTCAGGGTTGCTCTCCGATGCAACAATTGCCTTTAAAAGAGGACGGTTGACCGACACGCTAGCAACAGGCTCCCCCAACCACCAACGAACGACATTAAGCTGCTCGTCTACACGTTCATAAACCCTGCTTGTAGGTTCTAAACTAGCCAGCAATGTCTCATAGTGTTGCTGTAGCTCCGAAAAGATCGGCTCCGAAAGCTCCGAAAGCTGCTGCTGCCAGCTCTCTAACAGGATGCTGTCTGGGTTGATCAGCAACTCCAGTGCAAAGGCTGATACAGCCTTGTCGGTCTGCCCCTCAATCAGGTAAGTCAACCCCAAGAGGTAGTAGCTGTACTTTTGACTTCGAGGATCCAGCTGTACAACACGAGTCATTGCCTGTTGTGCAGTGGATACATCGTTAGTAAGACTAGCCAAGACCGCCAGGTTTTGGTTGAACCAAACATCGTTTGGACTAACCGTGAGTGCCTGTTTGTATAGCGTTATGGTCTCTTCAATAAGGTCAGCCTGGCTACCTTCATCAATATCCTCCACGAGCGCAATATTGCTCAACTGCTGAGCCCCTAACGCACTCGGCGTCGGATCCCAAGGTGTGACCATTGCTGCCGTGTAAAACTTATCGTCCGCTCGGCTAAGCTCATTCTGCTCAAGGGCGTTCAACCCTTGGTGTGTCAGCCACAGAGATAGACTGGTACGCAGCCAGAACTGTAGTGCCAGCCCCATCAACAGCAATAGTAATAGGCTCAACCACCGCCTCTTCTGGCGGAGCAACGGCAGTGCATCCTCCTTAGGCTGTAATTTAACCAACGCTGCCAGCATGACCGTCAACGTTAGAGCAATAGGAATGTTTTCAAGCTGATAATCCGTGAAACTGGAAACGCTGTAGCCCACAGCACCTATGCCTAGACAGGTTACCAATGTTCGCTGCGCTGGGTCAGTCAGCGCCCGACGCAGGCGCAGCCATAGTCTAGTTATGCAAACAGCCCCCCAGCAGTAGACTCCAAATCCAACGATGCCAAGTTCAGCAAGTAAATGTAGGGGCGTGTTGTGCAATTGCTGGACTTGTTTTAGCCCATCTCCGGCACCAATAGGGCGGTAGCGGTCGTAGAATCGCCCCATATTGCCTGGGCCCAGTCCGACTAGCGGACGGTCTCTAACGATGTTGCCAGCCGCCGCGGCCATGTGAATGCGATCGCGGGCGGGACCATCGGCAACCACCTGGCTAGGGCCAGATTGAAACGACAGCGTACTGACTAAGGTACGCACGCGTGGGTTGCTGCCCAGGAGGAGGAGGACTAACCCCAAAGCTGCAACAGCTAGCGTGATCGCGCGCAGTTTGGCCTTGCCTTTGCTGGTCCAAAGATAGTGTACTAATCCGGCAGCTAGCATTGTCAGGCCCCCTAGTAGCGCGCCTCGGGAGCCTGAGGCATAAAGCGCAAAGGCAACAATCAAACTGACCAAACCGTAAACCCAGCGCTGCCAGCCGTCACGCACCAGCCCAACGGCCAGTGGCAATACCAGTACAAAGTATCCACCAGAAAAATTGTGATGCCCCAAAGGGTAAGGGTTACGCAACGCTGAGTAAAAGTTGTCAGACAGCCACATGTCAGGACTGGGTCGCCACATGGCGAGGCTAACTACCGCTGATATTCCTCCTAGCCAAACTAGCCCCCTCCAAAGAAATTCTGGCTTTAGCCAACGGGCTTGGCTGTTGCGTAGTGCGTACAACAAAATGCCATAGACACCAACCACCAAGACATTCTGTAAGGCCAGCAGTGGTAGTGGTGCAGCTAACGCAGAACTAGCCAAAGCAAAGGCCACCCCCAGTACCACCCAATCTAGACCAGCTCCTAAAGCTGCAAAGGGTGCTTGAAACCGTCGCAATAAGACGAGACAGCCTATACCGATAAGTCCAAAAGCGCCTTGCCAGACCAAGACCCAAGGCCAGCCGACCATCTCATAGAAGCTGCCAGGTATCCAAGCGAAAATCCCTAGCCCGATTAGTCCAAGACTAATCAAGACTTCAAACCAGGCCAGATGAGCCAGCTTGAACTGACGGATAGATGCATAAATAGGAGAGTTCATGGCAGTGCAGGCAAAGCGGCAACCAGCATAAGCGCTACAGATAGCTTGCCCAAAACAAACTTTCTTGCTCAGTAAGCCCCCAAGCCAGACACAACTATTTTGAGTGTAGAGACCAAAATCTCAAGGTCCAGATTGAGAGACCAGTTGTCGATATAGTACAAATCTAACCGAGCCGCATCGTCAAACGTTTCAATGTCCGAGCGGCCTGAAACCTGCCATAGCCCCGTAATACCTGGCAGGACCTGATGACGAATATGGTGCCAGGACTGAAACTGCGAAACGTCACGAAGGGGGAGCGGTCTTGGCCCTACCAGACTCATCTGCCCTAGCAATATATTAAAGAGCTGGGGCAGCTCATCTGCGCTGGTGCGCCGCAGAATCCGTCCAACAGCGGTAATCCTTGGGTCTTCCTTTAGCTTAAACATCACGCCATCAGCACTCTGGTTATGCTGTTCTAGCTGGACCTGAAGCTGCGCGGCGTTGGCCATCATCGTGCGAAATTTCCAGACCCGAAACGGTCTGCCGTGTAGGCCAATGCGCTCCTGGCAGAAAAAGATGGGGCCGGGAGAGGTGACCTTGATGGCGATCGCAATGCCCACAAATAGAGGACTGAGCAACAGCACACCCAAAGCCGCGATCAGGTAGTCTAACCAGCGCTTGAGTCGATAGGCAAAGCTTTGAAAAAATGAATGCTCAATTTTGACCGTCGGCAGTCCGGCGACAACCTCTGGCAGCCCCCGCCGATAGAGCATCTCCCGACTGGATGGTAATAGTCGCAAGGGAATGTTAGCACTCCGCAGCCGCCAGTACAGCTCAGAAGCCAGCTCCACCTCTGGTAGATGCTCGACGATGACTTCATCGGGTTGTGTGGCAAGAATGCGTTGAAAGGTTGCTGGTGCATGGGCAGAGGTTGCCATTGCAGCCCCAACAACTTTGCAGTTGGAGCGCCCTTCCAGGGTTTTAGACAAACCGTGGAGCCGATCTGCCCGGGCAATCAGAAATACCGACTGGATCACCCGATTTCGCAGCAGAAACATGCCGATCATCAGTCTATTGAGAATGACCAGTCCAACACTGCTGACCCAAGCAGTAAAAAAGAGCGATCGCGGCGCATCTAACTTTGGGTCGTAAAAATAAGCAAACACTAAAGACAGCAAATATACCAAGCTGACTAACTTACCAGCCTGTAGGTAGTCACGCGTTCGCGTTGTTGCCCCGTACAGACCGTAGTGCACAAACAGGAGCAAAATAGCGCCGGTAAACAGCCAAAACAGGCTAGGCATCCCCAACCATGTCCACCACACTAGCTGCGTCGGCATTGGTGAATAGAACTGATTAAAAAACCGTGCCAGCTGCCATGCTACGCCCAACGCCAGAACATCACCCAATAGCAGTGCAACAATGCGAACACCATGATGACTCCACAACCATGCCAGCGACCATCGCTGCCGCGATCGCAAATCTACCGAAGCTTTTGCTGAGACAGGTCGCACAGTCGGTCGGTTACCAAGCATGGGGTCTTTCATCGCTTTACCGACACCGGTACCTGCCACTACTCCGATGAGGGAACTGCCCGCTGACCGAGCAGCACCCTGCGCCAGTGATGCATCAGCTGTAGGCCAAACAGCACAACAAACGCTGAATTATTCACTAGATAGCGTGACCACAGCCGCTGAGGTTCTTGCCCGAGTCGGAATACCCATTCTAGCCCTAGCCGCATCATCCATCGGGGCGATTGGCTAACTGTGCCACTGTGAAAACTAAACGCCGCACCCACACCAATCATCACAGCGTCGAGGTTGGCCTGCTGCTGAGCCATCCAGCCCTCCTGTTTGGGGCAACCCAGTCCCACAAAAACCACATCTGCACCGCTACTCTGGATGCGGTCTGCATCCGCCCGCATTTCCGCCAAGCTCAGCGCTCGAAACGGCGGAGCGTGTTGTCCGACGATTTTAAGTTCCGGAAAGCGTTGCTTAAGGTTCGTGGACAGCTTAGACAGAACGTCTGATGTGCTGCCGTAGAGATAGATGGAGGATCCGATTTGGGCGGCGCGATCGCACCAAGCTAGCATCAGGTCTGGGCCATACACACGCTGCTGTTGCCTGACGCCGAGCTGACGCATCCCCCATACCAAAGGCATGCCATCAGGCGTTACCAAGGCTGCTGCGCGAAGAATATTTTGATATTCAGACTGAAAGTAGGCCGTCATAACGACATGGACATTTGCCGCCACAATGTATTGGGGCTGACGCCGGGTTATCCACTGTTGGATGCGATCGCACACGTCCCCATAGCTGGTAACGCTTACAGGTGTTCCTAAAACTGAGATTTGGCTGGCCTGCGTCATAGCGTGTCAATTAACCTGCACTTAGGCTACCCTGCCAAAACCCTGCTCAAATCGCTATTTCTATTCAGTAGCTCGATCAT
The DNA here is from genome assembly GCA_963923025.1 of uncultured bacterium. Lineage (GTDB taxonomy): Bacteria > Cyanobacteriota > Cyanobacteriia > Phormidesmidales > Phormidesmidaceae > CAWUKV01. The sequence goes on along the minus strand of CAWUKV010000005.1, from coordinate 43,500 downwards.
CGTGCCTGCGCTCACAACTTCAGCTAGTCTATCCCCGAGCATTGCCATAGCCATAGTAGATGAGGTAAGGAAGCCAGTTGACAACAGGCTTGTATCAACTAGTGCCGCTTATTGGCGCGCCTCGTCAATAGCCTGCTGGTAGATATCTATCAGTAATTGATAATTTCTTTCAGCAGTAAACTTCAGCTCAAATTCCTGCCGTGCGTTACGTTGAATGGCTTCCCATTCCCGTGGATGAGCCTCAAGCCATCTAATCTGCTGGACCAATCTATCGACGTTACCCGGCTCGAAGTGTAGGCCAGTCCGTCGATGATCCACTAAGTCTGCCATAGCACCCAACTGAGAGGTAATCACAGGTGTTCCTTTAGCAAAGGCTTCGATGATCGTACGCGGCAGTCCTTCATACCACTGCGATGAAAACACAAGCGCCTTAGCTTTTCCCATCCACTTGTAGACCTCACTTAAAGGCAGCTCTCCAAGATAATCCACGTTAGCTTGCCGTTCAGAAACTTGTTGAACAGCTTCCACCATCGGTCCTCGACCAATAAATTTAAGCGTTGGTAGATTTGAGTATTGCCGCCAGGCTGTAAGCAGCATTTGAACTCCCTTTTCAGGAGATAAGCGTCCTACATAGAGCAAGAAGTCAGCCTTGTCGTAGTTCGCGACCGGATCATCTGCCACAAAGTTGGGCTTAACTGACAGCTTGCAAGCTGATAAACCACCTTGAATGGCTTTCCTCTTAAAAAAATCAGTCAGGACAACATAGCGACTTACCTTTTTTTGCCAAGTGTTCAACAGTCGGTGGGTGCTTTGCATAATTGCGACAGCACTGCTCTGTAAGTAGCTATCCCTGTAACACTTATGAATAATCCCTGGCAGTGCAATCTGCTTATCAAAGCAAAGCTCACAAGGACTTGAATCTCTAAAAAGATAGGCATTCAAGCACCATAACCGATAGTTCCGAAGCGCCTGAATAACAGGAACACCATGCTTACTGGCAGCATAATAAACTGATGGAGATATTAAAGGAAAAAAGTTTTGTACATGAAGGATATCTGGGGAAAATTCTTTGATGAGCTGATCAGTCTCTAGATAATCAACCCGACTCCAGACTGCCCGAACACCTGCCTCAAACTTAGATATCTTCCCCGCTATCTCGCTATTTTTCCTTACATATCGAAAAACTTCATGTCCATGTTGCTCAAGCATTCGAGATTCACTGTCAAAAGATTGATCTTCTCCTCCCCTAATTTGATATCGATTGTGGAGCATCAAAATCCTCATATGCTCACCAAAATAGCGCTTACGGTTAGTCATTTATACTAGGCTTAAGGACAGCAATACAACCTTCACCTTGCCAAGGAAAGAAAAATGTAAATAGCTTCTCCAAATAAGCACTAAAAATCACAATTAATCGTCTATCTCTTGCTTCAAACTGATACCAGGAAGTGTTTTCGACAGTTAAACTAAATCGCCTTGCCAGAGTTTCTAAAGTCACAGAGCTATAGTAAGCAACGTGATCAGGATGAACTTGCTCATATCGAAAGAAGCTCTTAAGAAACCGAATAATACCAAATGCATTAGGAACTGCAACAATAATTCTGCCGTTTTCCTTAAGAAGCTTTTGGGCCTCAGCAAACACAAGCCCAGGATTATCAATATGTTCAATTACATCGGCCAAGAGAATAATATCGAACTGCATTGGCAGAAAATGATCCGACATACTCTGCGCGTCAACCAAACGAACATCGTACCCGTGCTCTTGCATTAAACTTATATCTTCAACGGCAAGATCAATTCCTATAGTCTTGGCAGCACATCCAACAACTTTTTGATGTAGCAGATAGCCATCCTCGAAGCTCTCACGAAAGAAAGGAAAGTCTGTGCAGCCTACATGTAAAACCGTCTTATTAGAACACTGAGACGTCAAGAAATCATCTCTACAGACGCATTTTCCTTTTCGAATTTTTTGGCCAATTCCCATTTTCACTCAAAGCCGTATCAGAATAATGAAAGTTTTTTTCAGTTTTCTCTCAACACCACATAGCTTTATAAATTCACTTCTTCTACATTCCTAAAACTAAACCATCTTTCACGCATCATCCGCCGAAGATTTTTAGGCATTAGCCATATCCCCAAGAACAGCAAATATTGGCTTAACGATGTTTGACCATGTCGCTGTGCCTCCCAAAGCAAAGAAAAGCTTTTTGACCACGCCTTTTCTTGTGCTGCTAAGGCAGCAACTGCAGTCAAAATAAATGCTGAGTAAGCTTTAGGCGTAACTAAATCATAACGGTCTCGGATCCATTTTAAGGAATACTGCCAATCACCCGTTTCACTAATTCGAGGCCTGTGCCTATCCGTATGGAGAATGCCAAGCGGCTCATCGAGAAAGGCTAAGGTACCTGCTTTATCACTGCAAACCCTCAAAATCCAGTCAGCCTCTTGATGGCGTTTTAGGCCCAGAGTAAAGGGATAGTCCAACATAAGATCTCTAGAAACTAATAGAGTAGAGGTAATCACACTACCCTCACTACGGAAAAGTCCTTTTCTAACAAATAGATATTCACTGATCGGCTCATCTTCGTCTGGTAGTCGCCTGGGTACAACATAATACTTACCTAGAGTATTGCCGACCTGTAATCGACAGGTTAAGACCATTTTTTTCGATGCACTTCTATCGGCATGCACAATCGTGAGCTGTTTTTCAAGCTTCTCAGGAAACCATTCATCATCATCGTCCAAGAATGCAATCCAGCGACCGCTGGCTTTTAGAACACCTTGATTTCTAGCGTTGGGCGCACCCTGGTTCTCTGAAAGTTCTAGTACGACTAGTCGCTCATCGTGAATTTTAGTTAACGCTGTGTGAGTAACGGGATCCACACCGTCAATCACAACAATCACCTCAATCTCTGCTAACGTTTGAGCAAGAGCACTCCTAACAGCTCGGACAACTAGATTGGGACGATTACAAGTGGGAATAACAACACTGACAATTAGCAACACGATTTCATTCTGTAGCAACTTTCTGAAAAATTTGAACCAACTGCTCATTTAATCGCTTCACGTTAAAATCTTTCTTAACAACAAGCTGTGCTGCCGCCCCAAGGCATTCCAACCTATCTTTGTCTTGTAACAGCTGATCTATAGCTTTAGCTAGGGCACAGACATCACGTTCAGGAACTAAAATGCCGCTTTTGCCATCTTCAACAAGCTCAGGAATGCCACTATGCCAAGTACTTACTACGGGCACACCGACTGCCATCGCTTCCATCAAGGCAACCGGTATGCCCTCTTGATCGCCTGAGGAGCTGGTGACACTAGGCGCAATCAATACATCAGCGCTCGCTATATGCTTTTGCACGATGGTTCTATCTTGCCAACCTAGCAAGTGAACGGAAGACTCGCACCGCTGCCGATAAATTTCTGTCTGGAGCATATCGGCAAGTGGACCATCCCCGATAATTTCATAATCAATGGACCGTCCAGCATGAATTAGCTGAGCAACTGCTCGGATACCATACACCAGGCCTTTCTTCTCTACCAAACGCGCAATAGACAGAACTTTTAGACCAGATTTGAGGTCGGCTTTCGATTTTTCTCTAGCGAGGGTTGAATCGCAGTTGACTCCCATGTGGTGGACTATCATTTTTTTACGATCACAGCCCAGACGTATCAGTTTTTTTGCCCAATGACGACTGACGGGTAGAAAACAGTCTCCATGCCGAAAAAGATAACTGTAAGGGTTACGCTGTTTGCCATAAAGATATGCACTGACATCTGTGCCATGAAAAACGGTAGAGATTTTTCCACGGAGAAGCCCTAACGTCTTTAGATGGAGTGCTTTAGTGCCATTGGGTCCAAAATGACAGTGTATAATGTCGTTCTTGCTGAGAAGCTCGCGATGCTTTCGAAAAAGATTGCTTAGAAATAGCAAACGAAGGGTAAATGCGAAGTCTTTATACTTTATGAAATTGAGTGACTGTAGAACAGTCACTGGATGCCTTGGTAGCAGCTGAGTAATTATTAAGCTTGCTTTCAGAATGCGGCAAAGCTTGTTTTTCGGAATATCCGACCAGCAGGCATACTGCTCCAGCCTAAAGTTTTGATAGTCAAGATGGGTGATGTTAGAGCGACCTCTAAATTCGGCACACACAACCACCTGATGACCTGCCTCAATCAATCCAATCACTTGATCGAGTACAAAAGTTTCAGAGACAGACGGAAATTCAGTTACGAGAAAAAGAATTTTCACGCATTTAAACCTTGAAACCCACTTCTCTTTTAAAGTTGTATAGTGAAGCGATTATTTTTCCAACTTTACCACTTTCATTGAGCCCGCAGAATCATCTATCTCGAATCTTCCAGAGATTTGTTTCAAGTACTCGTCGGTAGCTCTGCGACAACCTCCCCAATCATGATAGTCATCTAAGATAATTGCCCCTCCAACAGCTAAGTTAGGGTAAATACGTTGTAAACATACACGAACTGGCTCATACCAATCGACATCTATATGGGCAAAAGCAATTTCCTCATCAATATTCATTGTATTTTGAATCAAACCTTTTATTAAAAAAACAGATTGTTCCTCACAATCTATACCGAAAGCCTTTAAGTTGTGCTGAACTACCGAATATAGGTTTGGAACATATCCGTAGTATTCATCACCATCTATGCCTTTTGACGAGCCTTCTTTTATTGCTTTATAACGTCTATGAACATCTTCTGTGTCATCACTGGTGGGCGGAGGAATCATACCAAAAACATCATAGACATACAGGGGGCGAACATTGGTCTTCAAAGAAGCAATTAGAATCGATGAACCGCCTAACGCACAACCGGCTTCGAGAAATAGACCAGATATATTTCTCTCCTCTATTGACCGACAGGTACTGACAAGGCTTGACAGCTTTTTATCACCTAAGTAAGTCAACTTAGATGCTTGAACACGCAACACAAGCCCACGATCCTCATGGCTTAGTTGCAATAAGGGAGACCTACTTTTCAGTAGTTTCAGATGTCGTTTTACTTCCTTAAGCATTTAACTAATGAACTGATATAGATATTCTCTAAAATTGACCTTTAACTGTCCCATCTAAAGTTTTTTTGTTACCGATGCGGTGTCTTGCAAAGCTTTCTCAATTTCAGCAATCCTTTCAATCTCTCTGAGAACCCCTGCCATCAAATCCTTACGATGTTGAAACACGTAGTCAATAAAATTATCAACTTTAGATATAAAAGAATCGATTGAGATGTTTTCGATATCTACAAGCCATCGCTCTTGACCAATCCTTTTATAGAGTTCTTTCGTCTTAAATTCGTAAGCAATAGGTAATGACGGCACACCAATCCCCATGGAAAGTATGGCCATATGCAAACGTGTCGATATCGAAAAGTCATATCTTTCCAATATTCTAACAAGCTCTTCGGGCGAGTGAAAGTGTCTATCCAATTCAATACAAGAGCTAAGATCGTCAGGCATAGAATCAATTATTTCGGCAGCCACTTGAGAATCATCAAAAGCATATTCCGGAATGCCTTGACAAGTAGAAATAAACGTGACGTTCGCGTTATATTTTTGCATTAGATAAACAGCAATTCCTCCCATAGACTGGATATAGTTGTTTCGACCACATTCAGCATCAACAGAATTAAAGTGCTGCCAATCTCTGACAGAGATTGCTACCTTGAAACCATGAGGGCGTGGTTCCCCATTATGGGTTTCTGTGCTCGCGTTTATTACTGCTCTATCAGCTAAAGCGAACGCCGCGTCTGGCATGACGAAAATGCTATTATTGACAACTCCAATCTCTAACAAATGCCTTTTTGACCTATCATCTCTCAACAAAATCAAGTTAGAATAGTTGAATATTTTCTTCAAAGAAAATTTATTGTCAACATGACTAAAAGGGCCAATTGATTGAGTAAAAAATATTAATGGCTTCTTTAGAAGGATAACAATCAGGTAATCAAGAATTCTTGGAATCAAGGAATATTTCTCAATCAGATATGTTCCGCCAGTAGAAATAATGTAATCAGCATCCTTATACGTAAGGATGCCTTCTTTTTCATTCTGGCTAAGAAAAAAATTTGAGATGCCAGAATTTATTTTGCAGAGCAAAAATGTTCCTATCAAAATGCGAAAGCCATCAAAAAATAGCAAAGCTTTGAGAAGTTTTCGCGGACCTTTTCTTCTGAAGAAAAAAGATTGTCTAAAGTTTAGATCTCTATAGTATTTCTTTGAAATATCTGCCTGGCTATCGTAGATTCTTAGATCTACATCATCCCCAAAAACTCGCTTGAGTATTTTTACAATCCCAAAGAGAATTGCAGCATCACCTGTGTTTAGACAAACTGTATTAGTGATGATAATTTTCATTTCTTGCGTCCCCAACCAAATATTCTTGGTGGGTTCATAACACTCCATATCTCTTCAATCTCTAAGTCATTCATTACTATTTCTCTCATACTATAAATACTGAATCGGTAATAATCGTGAGGCGCATCATGAATATATACGGTGAAGGTAGCTCTTCTGAAGAAATCAGTCAATCTTGCCCTTTTAGCTAAGCCTCTGAGCTTGTCTCCTATTGGCATTCTGATAAAACCAGGAACATTGATAATGAGTGATCCTTCTTGTTTGAGAACACGCTTCATCTCATCACACGCAAGCCAGAAATTAGGTATGTGTTCTAACGTCGAAGAGCAGACAACTAAGTCAAAAGATTCGCTTGGGAAAGGTAGTTTTCTAGCGTCTGCTTGCAAAACCTCAACATCTTTATATTTGCCGTACTCTGACAAATTAACACCCACCTTATTAGAGACTTCACTGAGTTCAGGTGCATTCAGTAGACTGTTCTTATTTGGGAGAGCACCAACTTCAAGAACAGAGTCTATGCTTGACCTCAATAGGTTAAATAGCCTTCTATATTCTTCGTAAACACTATTTGTCATAAGAACGATTCGTTTGTTTTCCTAAAATACTCAGAATGTCCAGTATAGACTTTCGAAATTCGCGACTTCTAAAGATTGAAAAGACCATGAGTAGAGAATACAGCACAAAACTAATGCAAAAACCTACAAAATAATTGTCAGAAAAAAATACAAATTCCCTAAAACAAAATACAGCAATCCAAATGCCAAACGCCGTAACGAATGGATATGTCATAACTTCGTAGAAGTCTCTTGTATGAATACTCCCTGTACGACCTATAAACCAGTAGAGCAGTGGCGTACGGATGAGTAGACCACTTGTGGCGTATGATATTGCAACTCCAGTTGTGCCGAAAGGCAAGCCAATAATAAAGGACATAAGAGTAGTGAAACCACCAACAATCCCCCATTTAAAGAGATCATCCGTTCGATTTTGAGTAATGAACAACCAACCGACTGTATTAGATACCGGTTGAGTTAATGCTGCAATACCTAACCATACAAAAATCTTGCTAGCATCCGACCATTCCTCGCCCAATACAAGGCGAATGATCCAATCCGAAGTCGCTATCATAAATACCACCGTTGGCATTGTAAACATAGCAATATTCTTTAATAAATTGAGATATGTTCTTCTGTAAGCCTCGGGATTAGCTACAAGGCGACTCAAAACTGGAATAGCAACTGAGGAAACAGGCGCATTTACCTGCTGAAGAGGAAACAGCAGCAGCTGGTAAGCCTTGCTGTAAAGTCCTAATTGGTTGGCTCCCCAATAACGTCCAATCAGAAAATCATCCGCGTTGCGGGCAAAGTAGTTAAAAACGTTAAATCCTGATAAATTCCGACCAAAGGTAAGCAGCTTTGCGACCCCCTGTGTCCAAAGAATAAATTTAGGTCGCCAACTACAAAGAAGCCAGGATAGGAGTGTCACTGTCATCTGAGCAATCAATTGCTGAAATACTAGAGCCCAATACTGTGCTCCTAAAAATGCTGAAACTATAGCGACAGCTGTCCCAATGCTCATGGGTAACAGCTCAATAATTGATAGCTGAAAAAACAACATCTGTCGCTTGAGCAATGCCTTATGTTGTATAGATAAGCCCCCAATTAAGAAGGTACTACTAAGTGCTATGGCAACAGGCCAAAGGCGAGGCTCTTTGTAAAACCAAGCTATTAAAGGAGCAAAGCTTAAAGTAAGCAGCATAAGCAGTAGCCCCACAAGTGTATTGCACCAAAACAACACACTAGCTTGTTCGTGAGTAACTTCTTCTTGTTGAATGATTGCTGCTGATAGTCCTAGGTCACCAAACAAGCCAATAAACCCAGTGATGACTGCTACCATGCCTAACAAGCCAAAATCTTGCGGAGTGAGTAGCCGAGCTAAAATAGCTGTCGAACCTATCATTATTAAGAGCTTAGCAAGCTGTGCTGAGAGCGTAATTGCTCCTCCCCGCACAGTTCTATTCTTAAGCCCCTCTTGAAGGTGACCCGTAACAAGATAGTTTTTGACAGACTGGTTGGATTTGGTCACATTGAGCGACTCATCTTTATAACAAGAAGTAGAAAAGTACCACCCCTGTAATTTTGATTCGGGACAATTGCCCATGAAGTCTAGGACTAATAGAACTCATGAGCTATTAATCAAGATCTAGCCCTTAAAGATTGGACAGATTAAAACCTATTTTTGACCTTAATAATATAAAGAGACTCCTCTCAAACTCAAAAGCTGACGCTACACTAACCAAGCATCCTAAAAATACTTTTACGTTTCAATAGGTAATCAGTTTTTTACTTTATGGCTTTCTCAACTGATCAGAAATCAGATAGTAGAAAGTAGATTTGATACTACCTTGAGCCGCTTTGTGTGCAATCCGTAGTAATACCTTTCTATTACTCCTACGTTCAGCACATTTTATCGTACAACCCTTGCCACTTACGTTAGGACACCGAGCTGACTGACGGCCCCAAGCCCTTGCCGCAGGTTGAGTTGAGGATATGTACCCCAAAACTAGCAGTGGTTTCGTTGGGTCACGCTATTGCTAGCTACAGCAGAATCAGGATTGCACAGGTTTTGTCAGTCAACCAGGACGCCGAGTACGGCTATCATGCTCAGCAAATAACGAAATGACGTTTCAGCCTTGTCCCAAGGGACCTAACTGCCGCCATAAATGCATAATTTTTATCGAGCTGCTCTCGTTTCTCCATATTCCAACAGCTGTTCGATCGCTCTTAATCGATGTTGCCAGGTACGCTGACGGTAGGGACTGCTGGTCGTACTAACAGTTATGTAGCTATCCAGGCTGGTGCGGAGACGGGTGAGGCGCGATCGCACCCCTCGAACCCGTTCTCCAGACGGTTCTGCCGCCAGTGTATCCAACATTTCGCCTAGGGTATTCACTTCAAAGACCCACTGCTCCAGCTGGCCTTCATCGACCTGCATCTGCTGGTGGGCGAGCAACCAGCGCCACTCGCGCTGAAGGGCTTCATAACGATCAGCAGCAGCAGCAAAGGGAGCCTGTTGGGGAATAGGCTGATTGGGCAAGCTCTGGGTATTGCGCAGCAGGGTCTGGATACTGCCGTCGAGGTTATCGGCGGCAAATAGGGCATAGCCCGGGGCCGGCAAGTCGCGGAGTGCCTGGATCTGGTCAAAGGCAGCTAGATGTGAAAGCTGGAGCAGGCGAATGCCAGGAATGACCAGCGTACCGTCATAGTCGGCCTCTAGGACCCAGGGGCGGATCAGCTGCTCAAAGCGATTGGTGTCGAGGGCGTAGCTCATCAGCACAATCCAGTCGACGTCGCCTCGCTCGGCCCAAGTCTCCCAGTCTTGCTGAAGCTTTTGCAAACGCTCTTGACGGGGGTAGGCAAACACAGCCGCAGAAATCGTCAGGTCCGGATTGCGGCGGCGCAGGCTCTGACTGGCCTCGGACACAAAGGAGTTTACTTGGTTAATACGAAACTCTGTCCACTGGTTCCACAGGCGACGCTGGCGCTGTTGTTCAGCCGTGCTGGCGCGGGGATCGGGCTGCGGAGAAAGCACGGCTGGATCAATGCCGGTCATCCGGCGAAAGGCTAGCCGCGACTCGGTGCCGTAGCCGTAGGTGCGGTTGTTAGCCGGATCTTGAAAGGGATAGCGAATGTAGTCAAACTGAATGCCATCGACATCGTAGTTGGACGCAATTTCGTTGAGGATGCGCATCAGGTAGTTACGCACCTCTGGGTTACCCGGATCAAGAAAGGGCTTAGTTTGCCCCGGAGGAATAATGTTGCCGCGGCGGTCATAACCCGCCCAGTCAATATTGGCGTTGAGCACTGGCCCCAGATAGTTGTAGGGCAGGTTGAGAACCTGATTGTGCCGCTGATTTCCCGCTGCAAAAATCCAAACCCAGGCGTGGACTTCAATGCCGTGGGCTTTACCCGCCGATACAGCGGCATCCAGCGGGTCCCAGTGACGCGTCAAGGGGTTTTGCTGGGGAGCCACCCGACTGGGGTAGATAGGATAGCCGGCATTGACCGTCTCTACAAAGACGGTATTGATACCCGCAGCGGAGAGGCGTTCGAACACGTCCTCTAAGCCCTGCCGAGAGCCTGCCCGGACCAACGTGCCGCGGTCGAGCCACATAGCGCGAATTTCGGTCTGAGCCAACGGGCGGTCCACTGGCAGCTGATTCCACAGGCGCTGGCGGGCATCTAGCCAGCGTCGTCGGGCTTCCGCGTAGCGCCGCTGGGAGAGTAAATCATTCCAGTCGTCGAGCAACCGCTCGGCATTGGATAGCGCAGGGTGCGTGAGTCCAGTTTGGCTAATAGTGCCATCCAGACTAGCGGTGAGAACTGGAGCAGTTTCTCCTAGAACCAGCTCAGGGTCCAGTGGAGCAGCACTAGCGGCCAACAGTGCGCTCTCAAACCGCCCAACTAAGCTCCCCAGCTCCTGACGCATCGCCAACGCTAAAGATGCGCTAATCGGGGATGGGCCAGGCCGAACATCGAGTCCGGCAGGAGCGTCTTGCTCGGTCGGGTCGTTGAGGCGTTGAGCCAGCTGTGGGGTTCGCCCGGATGCCGTGTCAACAACTGAGGTTTGGGTCGTGGCGATCGCCGATGGCACACACAACAGTGCCAGGGCAATTCCAACGCCCCACTGACGAATAGATAAGAAGCGGCGACCCATAGTTGTCAGCAAGTTGAATAACGGTTGAATAACGTTTATGCAGCGATCGAGGTAATGACGTCGCTGAGGCCAATAGACAGAACCGATGGTTTAGCTTGGACCGATAACCAATTAGACCAGTAGACCCGCAAATTGGATAGCTAGCCGTAGTATTCCCATGAACCTTTGTAAAGGTCCGACTCGATAACCAACACCAGCTCGTATGGATTCATACCAGGCCAGCAGCCTATCGACGTCAAAGCCCGAGTCGAGGCCGCGACGTCGCCTGCCGACCCAGACATCCATCGCTAGTATTTACATCAACTCTTGTTTGTGGACAGAGACCGACCCCAGACTTGTCAAAATCTTTACTGGGTCAAAGGGTATCCACCGTTGTTATGGCCAGACCCTTTATATCTGCCAGGTTGGGATAGGTAGGGCACCATAATTAAAGGGCAGCGTCACGAAATATCCGTAATCCGGAGCCAGAATACAGAAGGCTTCTGGCTTCTATCTCCCGATGACATTGATATGCCGAGATATGCCGAATATGCCGAGGTATACCCACTAGATAATTGTGTCCACCCGTTGATGAGCAGAGCGGTATACCCGCCCTATTCACCGGGATTATTGGGATTCAGGCATGAAACACCACGTTAGCCAGCAACTCTACGCTGGCTAACACGGGCAAAAACAGCGATCAAATTATGAATTTGCCGGGTCGGGGCGCAGTAAGAGCGAGACGGGCATGTTATGATCACAGACCTGTGTTTATTTTTGCGTTCAGCCCAAATCAGTAACCGCCATGGCCCTTGTCCAGGAAAAGAAACAGGAGATTATCTCCGATTATCAGGTCCACGAAACCGACACTGGGTCGGTCGATGTGCAAATTGCAATGCTCACCGAGCGCATCAATACGCTAAGTCAGCATCTACAGCGCAACAAAAAGGACTATTCCTCTCGGCGGGGTCTACTGCGGATGATTGGCCGCCGCAAGCGGCTGCTGTCCTATCTCAACAAGCAGGATAGCGATCGCTATCGCGCCCTCATTAAGCGTCTGGGCATTCGCGGCTAGGCGCTGTAGCCTCTTCTGTTCTCTAGCCGGTGTTTGCTATGCCATCTGACTCGGAACGAGACGCGCTGCCGTTTGAACCTAAAAAACGTAGCAGGGCTAAGTCTGGCAGCAAGCCGCAGCAGAAAACGGATCGGCAGGACCGAAAGCGGCAGGCTGAGCCAGCGACACCCCCAGCAGCAACCGAGGTGTCAGAAGCGGCTAGGGCCAAGGCTGAGAAAATTGGGCTCAAGCCCAAGCGATCGCAAAAGTCAGCCCTCAAGGAACAGGCCAAATCTCAGAAGCGAAATAAGTCCAGAGCAAGCCGCGACGCTCAACCGGACGCTATTCCTGAAGTGGTTAGCCAGCGAATGATCCGGCGTATGCTGGTATTTTCAGGGGTTCCCACTGGTCTGGCAGCCGTCATCTTTATAGGCTCCTACGTTGTCCTCGTTCGCCACATTTTTGAGGTGCCGACTACTTTAGTGCTGCTGTCCACATTGGGATGCTTCGGATTAGGCGTACTAGGGCTCTCCTATGGCGTGCTGTCTGCGTCATGGGAAGAGGCAGAACCCGGTAGTCCGCTAGGCTGGCCCGAGTTTCGAGTCAACTTTGGCCGCATGGTTAGCGCTTGGCGCAAGCCCAAGCAAGAGGAGTAGAAAACTCAGGCGTTAGGCAGGCTAGGAACCCCGTCAAGATCGCTATGAAGCTGAGTCTACTAAAGCCCTGATTCTGCCTTCTGACTTCATACTTTTGCCTTTCTATACTAGGTATCAGGCGATTTCAGCATCTCGTGAACCTGCTGCTCCATGTTCTTCAGCATTTCAACGATTGCGGGCAGTGTCTCGTTAGGCACCGGATCGCTGGGGAGGTTCTGCCTAGCCTGTTGCCGAATGTCATCAAGGCGGTTTTGTAGCGTTTGAGCGACGCCAAGGGCGTCTCGCCCCATCTTCTCAATCTGCTGCTGCTGATAAAACTTGAGAGCAGCCCCGCGCAACACCTGTAGGGTGGCTTCCTCACCGTGATTGCCTGGAATGAGCCGAAATCGCAGCAGTATTCGCTTGCCACGATGGGACCGTTCGATCTCCACCTGACGGGGTTTACGGGTCGGGATGAGCGAAAGATTAACCATGAGCTTAAGCTCGTTGATCACGCCTTGGAAGACCTGAAGGTCAACCTGCTCTAGGACTGATTGGAGGACGCCGTCTTTGCTCCAGAGTACACGGCCTGTTTGGGGCTGTCGCTCTAGATAGAGTCGACCGATACCCTCGTCAATTACTCGATCCAGCAAAGCATCGGTTAGGTCCCTAGGTGGTAGATGTTGAAGCGAGGGCAGGGCATTGGCCGTTGTGGCGAAGCCTGCTGTCTTTGAGGGTGAAGGACTAGGTGTCTCTTGGCTGCCCTCGGGAACCGACTTGGTGCTATCCGGCTGTGCGACCTTGGTAGCGGCGGGTTCTGAGGGAGTGGCCTCACCCAGTGTATCCGGCGCATTGACCACTAGCGTCGGCTGTTCAGCAAAGGGGGATTGAGCTGAAGGCTTGGGTCGAGTGGGTTGTTGGGAAACTGAGGGCGACGCCGACGGCGTATTCGACGCAGCCCTGCTCGAAACTGGGGAGGGCGTTGGGGACGCGACGGATTTTGACGGTGACAGTTGGGAATCAGGATGGGTATCGGATGCCTGCGGTGGCGGATTGGCTGCGGGCGAGGGGGTCGGTCCACTGCTTGTCGAGGCAGCCGGGCGGTTTTTAGCCGAATGACTCAGAAATTTAGAGAGAACTTCTCGGTGCCAGTCGGACGGAATCTCTCGGGGCACAATCGAGCAGTTGATGTAGGACACCAGCCGACGGACATAGTCGGCGGCCGCCTGGTCATTAGGATTGACCATGCCCAAATTCAAGCAGCTGCCCTCAATTGATAACGGCAGCACCTGATAGTACAGGCAAGCTTCAAACGGCAAGATTCCTTCAATCAGCACAAACATCTGATTGATGTTGGCCTTGACTGGCATATCGCCAAGTGACTCGCGTTCTGACGGTTGTGTGGATGACGGTTCAGGAGATTGCATAGCAACGATAGATGCTAGAAGTGCTGCCAGGTTGCCCCGCAGCTAAATAGTTAGGCGGTCTTTATACATGCTCAATACATAGTCCGAATACATAGTCTTTCAACCAGAATGACAGTGACCCGATGGATTTACAGGAGATGTAAGGTTTCGTCGACCAACGCCATTGTGACGCTACGCCTGTGATGCTAAGCCAAACTCGATACCCCTCAAGTATCTTTGCCTTTCGACTGATCCGATCGAACTGACTGGGCCGAGAGATATAGCTTGGCCCACTCACTCATCACCTGTTTAGGCTTAAGGCTGAGCTGGGCTGCGATCGCATCCACCGAGGTTCCAGCTTTGAGGCCATTGACAATCTGCTGTTGACTGGGAGTCAGCGTCGGCCAGTAGGTTTGCCATTCGGCCACCGTCAGACCCAGGTTATGTTCGCTAAGGGACGTTTTTAGCCAGCCCGCGACTAGCTCGGGCTGCTCTTTGAGGGTGAAGATCCGCACCGCGTGGTAGCTAATTTTTTCTCGCAGCCGGTAGACCTGCTTAATGGACAGCTCTAACTGCTGAGCAATGGCATCTTGGGTGTAGCCCTGGAGGTGCAGCTCCAGCCACTGAGCGGCAGTGTCATCCAGGGTATCGCGCAGATAGCTAAAGAACCGATCTTTGACCTGTTCTCGCAGGCTCTGCTGTTCTTCAAACGCCTGCTGGGATTCGTAGGTGCTCACTGCTTCAAAGTCCAGCAAACTGAGAGTCCCATCCGCTTCGTCGGTGCCGATTTCCTCAGAAATAAGCTGAATTAGCTCAGCACTGGGAACCTGGGTCATGCCGCCACGTTGAGAGCGCCGCAGGTAGTTGACGAAGCGGTACACCAGCAGCGGCTGGTTGCGGATGGGCCGCAGGCAGTACTCCTCTACTGTGGCTAGGGTTAACAGGTTGCGCAGCTGCGCTCGGGACGTGCACTGTGCAATCCACTTGAGCTGCTGTTGCAGATGGCGATCGCTCTGCAGCATCTCTTGAATGACTTCCTGCAAAACGTCCTTCACCGCTCGCTTGCGGTCTCGGCTCAGGGCAATCCACGTCCGCACCTTACTACGAATCAGGAACAGGCCACCCAGCTTCTGTAGCAGCTTCTGGTAGGCCCGGTTGGGCGGCAGTCCCCAGTAGGTTTCGTAAAGAATACGGTAGCGGTACCCAATCGCCTGCTTGGCAATTTTCAGGTCTCGCGGACTCAGCGCGTCATAGCGGTCCGTATCTTCTCCCAGTAGCCAGTGTTCGATGGCCGCACGGGTCTCCTCCGGCTGCTGAGGCAAATCGGCTTGCAGGCGATCGCGCCATTCCTGGGCGATCCCATCGACCACTGACATCACTCTACTTCCTCCCCACAAACGCATTGCCCATCACACGCACAGCTATGACCGTAGACCAACTCATCCTTCTACCTTAGTGCCGACGCAAAACCTCAATTTTTTGCAATTTCTCGCATAACTTCGCAAAATTGCGCCCTAAGACTTAATATTGGCCGGTGCTGTGAACAAAAGAACAAGCCCAATAGTCAACTATATCCGTGAATGCTCGAAGGCGGGACACAGTCGATATGACTTCTCATTACTTTTTCGGTTCTCTACACTGTGACTCTCTAAACTGCAATGACCTCTTCTGCACGCGGTTCCCTTAATGGATCAGTCATCGGCCCCCAAGACTGTTCTCAGCTTGCCCAGAATTTGACAGCGCCCCATCGGTCAGCCACATCGCTCTTCAAACGCGGGCTAGACATTTTAGGGGCTTGGGTCGGTCTGACGCTGCTGGCGCTGCTCTACATCCCGCTAGCGCTGGCTATCCGCATCGACAGCCCAGGGCCGATTCTTTACAGCCAGGAACGCTTTGGGCTCAAGGGTAAGCCTTTCAAAATCTACAAGTTTCGCTCAATGGTTCAGAACGCCGAAGCGCTCAAGCACCAGGTTCAGAACGAAGCCCAGGGGCTCATCTTCAAAAATGAGCAAGACCCACGGATCACCCGTGTGGGCAAATTTTTGCGCAAAACCAGCCTAGATGAGTTTCCTCAATTTTGGAACGTGCTGGTAGGGGATATGAGCCTCGTCGGCACGCGCCCCCCGACAGCTGATGAGGTGTCGAAATACAGCCCGCATCACTGGCGACGCTTGGATGTTAAGCCAGGCCTGACGGGTCAATGGCAGGTCAGCGGTCGCTCGGCCATCAAAGACTTTGAAGAGATTGTCTCGCTTGACTTGGTCTACCAGGATGCCTGGACCCCACTGTACGACATCCAGATTTTGCTCAAGACCCTTTACGTACTGGCCAGCCGGAGTGGCGCGTTTTAAGCTGCATACCTAAGCCGCATATTGGATGGGTGGGCAAAGCACGGTCTCTAAAGCACAGTCTCTAAAGCGCGGTCTCTAAAGCACGGTCTCTAAAGCACGGTCTCTGCCGCTCCAGCTGAGGTAGAAACCATGCTTTGCTGCCCTGTCGCCATTGCCCTGTTGCCGCCGCTGCTCTGTTACCGTGGCGCTGAACACATTACCCTTCAGCGCTACTCAGGACTAAGTTGTCTCGGTGAATGACGGTATCGGCACCGGCGTAGCCCAAAATCGACGCGATCGCTTGAGTTTGCTGGCCTTGAATTTGCTGCAGCTCGGCAGCACTATAGTTGACGATACCTCGGGCCAATTCCTGCTGGTCAGGGCCGCAGACAATCACGGCGGACTGAGACGGAAAGTCTCCTTGAATTTGGGTGATGCCTGCGGGGAGGAGCGACTTACCCTGGGTGGCGATCGCTCGAGCCGCTCCAGCATCGAGAACCAGCGTCCCTGCGGGAACCAGGCCATGGGCAATCCAGCGCTTTCGAGCGTTGGCTGGGCGCGGCTGCGGGACAAACTGTGTCCCCACCTGCTGCCCCGCCAGGGCCTGAGTAATGTTACTGGGCCGCTGGCCATCGGTAATCACCATACGCACGCCAGCCGCAGTGGCAATGCGAGCAGCGTCTAGTTTCGTCACCATGCCACCCGTCCCCCAGGCCGATCCCTGCCCACCGACGGTCACGTTCATGGCTTTGAGGTCTGCCAACCGTTCAACTTCAACAATCGGTTCAGCATCGGGATTGAGTCTGGGATCAGCGGAATAGAGCCGATCCACATCGGTCAGCAAAAACAGCCAGTCTGCCTCAACCAAACTGGCTACCAGCGCTGACAGGGTATCGTTGTCACCAAACTTGAGCTCATCGATAGCAACCGTATCGTTCTCATTGACGATGGGAATCACCCCCAAGCGCAGCAGCTCTTGAAAGGTTCGATAGCTGTTGAGATAGCGCATTCGATCGGTCAGGTCGCTGCGGGTTAGCAACACCTGGGCAATGGGCTGCCCCAGGACCGTAAACAGGTCGTCGTAGACCCGCATCAGCCGACTTTGCCCCACCGCCGCCACCGCCTGCTTTAGCGCAATCGTCTGGGGTCGGCTAGACAGCTGTAGTCGGGCACTGCCGACCCCAACTGCGCCGGAGGACACCAAAATCACCCGATGGCCCTGCTGCTGGAGCTGGCTGAGCACTTCTACCAACTGCGCCATCGTAGCCAGAGCCAGCTGTCCTCCGGCCCGCGTCAAACTGGAGGTGCCAATTTTGATAACCAGCGTTTCAGCCATGTTTGTCTAGCCTTGGTCACGTTGCTTGAGCCACACCGAGTAGCGCTGTCCCTGAACTGTCAAGCGCTCCGTGACTCACGATACAGCCGAACCTTGGTGCAGACTACTGTGAAACATTCAGCAAAGCATAAAGAAGGGGAACAGCGATATCAACTGCTCCCCTGTCCGTACTATTTCGCGCGCGTATATAAGTCAGGATCTTTATAAGAAAAAGCCGATCCCGTCTGAATGACTACATTCTTGCAGCTAAATCCCTCGTTTTTCATGACCTGTAAGATTTTCTTCAGATTTGACAGTTACCGGCCTTTGGGCGGTCAGCCAGCGTCAGGTCAGCGCCCGCAAAGAGACGCCCAGTCGGGTCGAAATCCAGATTTCTAGCGATCGCAATAGGTGCTTCGGATTCATCTTGCCAAGTTCCAAGACCGGGTCAACCAGAACCGTAACCAAACCCAGACGGTTTCCAGCCAATACGTCAGTAAACAACCGATCCCCCACCATTGCCACTGACTCTGCCGGTAAATCGATCAGCGCTAGCGCCTGACGCAGCTTTCGACGGGAGGGCTTCCCCGCTGCGGTAAAGAAGGGCACATCCAAGGTTTCGGCAATGCGACGAATGCGCTCGTGATGGACGTTGTTGCTGAGCAGCACCACCTGGCAGTCTGCCTTCACCGTCTTCACCCACTGCTGAATCTCGTCCATCGGGGCTGGATCCGTCATTGAGACCAGGGTTTCGTCTACGTCGACAATCAGCCCCCTCAAGCCGTGCTGAGCAATGATCTGGGGCGTCAGCGCCAGAATAGAACTGCCCAGGTAAAGGTGGGGTTGGAGTAGGCGAATCCAGTCAAACATAGAGATTAAGAGAGCGATGGTAACGCAGGGCTGTGACCTACAGTTGCCCGAAACCACCCCTTTGGCAAGCCTACTTCTACCCAAATTGTCGTAATGACAGGCAGCAAACGCGCTTACTCCCCAGCCTGGGCGTCAATCTCTCTGCGGATTCTGACCGTTGCTGCTTCGTGCTCGGCTAGCGTTCGGCTAAAGACGTGGGTGCCGTCGTAGCGAGCAACAAAGTAGAGAAACTCGGTATAGGGTGGCGCCAAGGAGGCTTCGAGGCTGGCCTTACCGGGGCTGGCGATCGGGGTCGGGGGCAATCCAGCATTGATGTAGGTGTTGTAAGGATTTTGCGTACGGACCTGAGCAAAGGTCAGCGGATTCTCTGGCGTTTGGGTGATGCCCAGCCCGTATTCCACCGTGGGGTCAGAGCCCAGGGTAATGCCCTCGTCGAGGCGGCGAGCAAAAACGCCCGCGATCGTATCGCGCTCCTCGGCCACGACCGATTCCTTCTCCACAATGCTAGAGAGCGTCACCCATTCCAGCAGGTCGTACTGACTGCCCTGCTGCTGAAACATGGGTAGAGCAACGTCTTCGAAACGGGACAGCATGATGTTAACAATGCCTTCGGCACTGATTTGCTCGCTGGGAATCTGGTAGGTCTCCGGGTAAAGAAACCCCTCTAAATGGGGCAGCCCGCTGGGTAACCAGGGGTAGCGATCGTAGGGAATGGTCTCGGTCGCGGCCAGGAAATCATTAGCCGTCACAAAGCCTTGGGCCTCTAGTGCTGCTGCCATCTGGGCCCGGTTCCACCCTTCTGGAATGGTAAAGCTGAGCTGGATAACGTCGCCCTCCCAAATTTGGGATGCGATCGCGCCCATCGGTTCTGCCGGAGACAGGGCATAGGTGCCGGCCTGAAACCCACCTTCTCGATTGCGGATATCCTGCCAACGGGTCCACAGCTTCCAGGCCGTAGTCGACCGAATCACCCCTGCCGCTTCCAAATCTTGACCAATCTGCTGGGCCGGTGTACCGGGCGGAATCTCGATCTGAACCGTGCTGTCGGTCCCCACAGCTTCGCTATAGGGCGCACTGGCCCAGCTCCACCAGGACCATCCTTGCCAGGCGGCTAGGCCCACAGTGACCGGCAGGATACCAATGAAGAAAAGTCGTTTTGCACAGCCAGACATATGCGTAGTGAAGCAATGGGAACTTTATATCCCTTGCAACCGATAAAACACCTAAATCCTACCCGGTTGGGCAACATTTCCCCGCACGATACCGCACCCACGCCGATTTTGATCCCCGATTGTAAAGCTGGCGTTTAAACCGGCCTAATCCAACTCTTCAAACAAAGCGTCTTCTAACAGCGGCTGCACCTGCTGAAACTCCTCCGGTGTCAGCAACGCTAGCTCACCGCCAGCTAACGTTTGCGCAAAGAACAAGAGCGGCTCCAGCGGCGTGCAAATCGTGTACTGCTGGCCGTCGTGAAAAAAGTTGGCCAGCAGCTGGAAACTGTCACTGCTGGGGGACTCTTCGTCCTCAACTTCCAACGTCAAAATACTTTCATCGTCGGGCTCCGGCATTTCACCCGCAGCGGTCAGGGTAAAGGCATTGCGCTGTAGCGTCAGGTTGAGCTCCGACAGGACGGCCTTAGCACTGGGAAATAGGGCATCCACATCCTCGTCTTCGACATCAGCCAAAATTTCCTCGTCTGCCTCCCAAGCAAACAGCTCAATCGGCTCGTCCACGGGCAGCAGCAGCAAGTATTCGTTCCCTGCCGCCACAATGGTCTTCTCGACGTAGCACTCTAGTGTTTGGCCCCCGTCGTCCTTTAACACCACCGTGGGGTTGGGCTCAAAATCAGTCTCTGAGAAAGCATCAGGGGCATCAGACATGGAAACTCCAAGGGTAAGGAATTGGACACGGTTCAGGTCGCCAGAGACTAACTGCGTCGCTGATCGAGCCACTGCTGCAAGATAATCGCAGCGGCTTTACGGTCGATCAGGGCACGATAGCGTGATGGGGACCGCCGTTCGGCCAGCAGCAGCTGCTCAGCCTGGTATGACGTTAGCCGCTCATCCACGTAGTCGACGGGCAGCTGTAGGGCCTGGGCCAAACGTCCGGTAAATTTTTGCACACGTTTGGCCTGGGTGCCTAGCTCCCCAGACAGTGTGTAGGGGAGTCCAACGACCAGCTGGGTCACCTGACGTTCGCGGACCAGGACTTGGAGTTGTTCAACCACCTGAGCAAAGGTGAGTCCCTCTAGCGTTGTCAGCCCCGTAGCAATCAGGCCAGTGCGATCGCAGCCCGCCACACCAATTCGCTTATGCCCGACATCTAGCCCCAGCGCCGATACCATTTGCCTTGTTGACGGATAGACCCACTACTCGGGCATGGACGACTCATCGGACAACTCATCAGCCTCCAGGTCTTCCTCTGGCCAGGTAGGGCGATAGTCAGCTGTCGTGTAGTCCGTCCTATTCACGGGGCCGTTGACCGGCCCCTGCCAGGAAAATCGACCCGGCATCGGCTTGCCCGCAGGCTGGAGACCTTGCAGCACATCGGGAAGGTGTAGCCCATCTAGCGTTACAGCCTTAGACTCACGCACCTTGTGCCAGACCGAGCGAGACATCATCACCGTGTGCTCCACTTCAGTCGCATCAATGCGATTGAGGTAGGCTTCGCGCTCCGGCTGATAGTCGAGCGAGGCCAGCCGCAGCGGCTGGTCCGGGAAGCTCTGGGCAACTTGCGCCATCTGCGCCATCAGTTCGGGATAGAGCCAGGTGTAAGCCGGGTGAACCGTCAGCTTAGCCGTATGGGGCTGACTGCCGCCGCGAGAGAGCTTGAGCTTAAAGCAGCCAATCGCCGCTTTGCGCTGGGGTTCGAACACATAGGCCGAAACCACCTCAGTCTTGCGCATCCAGCGACCGAGCTGCGGCAGTAGGTTCCAACCACTGGTCTTAAAGTCTTGAATTTGGTGGTCAAAGACCTGGCGAACCAATGGCGGCATGGACACCGTTTCGAGCTGATAAATCAGCTGAGCGTCAGCGTTGCTGATCGGCAGGAGGTTAGGGAGATCGGGCTCGTGTTCCGCCAATACCTTGAGCTGTTCGGGTGCAATCGACCAATAGGTGACGTGTGCCAGCGGCTGGAACCCGTTCTGACGGTAAAGCGCCAGCCCAAACTTGTCATTAATGTCGGTTTCGCTAATCCACGTATGGGCTTCGTAGATTTTCTCGAAGCAGTGGCGTAGCAGCTGAGAGGCCAGGTCCAGATCCAGCGTCATCTGGCCGCTATTTTTGTTGGCTGACTTGACCGCAACGCGTTCAATCCGCCAGGTGCTGCGGGTGCTGTTGAAGGGCGAGACCTGAATCAGACCACACACCTGGTTGCCCGTTTCAGCAACATAGGCCGAGGGCGACAGCGGTAGCGGATTGGGTAGGCGGGCAACCCATCGAGCCGACGGATTCCAGCTCGGTAGTCGCCAGGGTACAGACTGGGGCCGTTCTACCAGCTGCCCCGACGAAACCACCTCCGTGCCGTTGGCAGGCACCAGCTTGTCCAGATCGCCAAAATGCACAGACCGAATATGTGTAGGCTCGTGTCCGTTGGTTTTGGCGTTGGTCATGAAAGGTACCGGACGGTGCTTGACAAAGGATGTTACGCCTACATAGCAATCCGTGAAAGGGCTGAGTCGGATGGCTAGGCACGAAGCGCTCTAACTAAAGGGCATAGCTGTACTCGGAGGCTTAAGCAAAGTGCCCAATATTATATTAGCGACTTGCTGACCACTTCGGCAGGGCTACAGCAGCTGAAACAGGCCGTCATCGAGTTCGTAGCCCAGCATCTGGGTCATCTGCTGGAGCCGCTTGAGCCCGTCTAGGTCATGGCACTGCAGCCAATGGTGGACGTTAAAGACCTTATTCATCACATAGATTTCGAGGGCTTCAGGGTTATAGCGAATGCCGTCTATGGGGCTGAACTGATGCGGTACTAGCATGGCGGTATAGCGGGCCAGCTCTCCGGCTTCCCAGTCCAGGTAGAGCGGTAACCAGGGGTAGCGGCTGTCGAGGCGAATGAACCACAGCCGCACCTCAGGGATTTCGGACAGCTCGCGGGGGTCGTTGGCCTCCTGGGGAAAGTCGATGTCGAACTTGAGGGCCGCATAGTCGAGCGTCGGCTGAGCCAGCAGCGGGGCCAAGACGGCGTGGGCCGGTGCTAGGTTGAGCTGGACCAGATGTTCGGCAGTTAGGGAAATGGCGTCACTCATGGTCGGTAGATAGGATAAGAACTCGATAGTGTACCGTCTGCGGCACGTCACGCGGGACGAGGGCGGGCGCGGGTTTCTATTCTGCCAGAGTTGCGGTAGAAAGCACTGGCATCATGGTGCTAGCGCCGAGTATTTCTCTTCCCTTGCAGGCGTACAATGTCACTTGCCCAACCTTTTGTGTCCTGAACCTCCGCAGCACCTATGACCGCTGACCCGATCCGCATCTGCATTATTTTGGGGACCCGCCCAGAGGCGATCAAGCTCGCACCGGTGGTTCGTGCCTGTCAACGGTCTCCCCAATTCCAAACTCAGGTCGTGCTCACCGGCCAGCATCGAGAGATGGTGGATCAGGTTATGCAGCTGTTTGACCTGGAGGCCGACCGCGACCTAGACATTATGCAGCCGCAGCAAACGCTGACGGATATTACCTGCCGTAGTTTGCAGGGGCTACAGGGGCTGTTGGCGGAACTGAAACCGCAGATGGTGCTGGTTCAGGGTGACACCACCACGGCCTTTGCTGCGGCCCTAGCTGCGTTTTATGCCAAAATCCCCGTCGGCCACGTAGAGGCCGGACTGCGCACAGACAATATTCTCGATCCGTTCCCCGAAGAAGCCAACCGGCGGCTCGTGTCGCAAATTACGACCCTTCACTTTGCCCCGACGCAGAAGGCCGTTGAGAACCTGCGGGCCGCTGCGGTGGTGGGGCAGGTTTACCAAACAGGCAATACGGTCATCGACGCCCTGCTGACGGTGGCAGAAAAGCAACCAGCCTGTGACATTCCCAACCTGGACTGGGGTAAACACCGCGTCATCTTGTCCACCGTGCATCGGCGCGAGAACTGGGGTGCGCCCCTGGTACAGATTACCCAGGGCTTTCTCAAAACGCTGGATCAGTTTCCTGACACGGCGCTACTGCTGCCGCTGCACCGCAATCCCACCGTCCGCACCCCCCTCCAGGCGGCCTTGGGTGACCATCCCCGGACCTTTCTAGTCGAGCCACTAGACTACGCCCAGCTAGTGGGCGCAATGCAGCGCTGTCACTTGCTGCTGACAGACTCCGGCGGCCTCCAAGAAGAAGCCCCTGGTCTCGGCAAGCCGGTGCTGGTGTTGCGCGAGACCACCGAGCGGCCGGAAGCAATCTCGGCAGGCACGGCCAAGCTTGTGGGGACCGATAGCCAGGCAATTGCCACCGCAGCGGCCGAACTGCTGGGCGACGAACAGGCCTACGAGTCCATGGCTAAAGCCGTCAATCCCTTTGGGGACGGTCAGGCTGCCAAACGGATTGTGCAAGCCATCACGGACTACTTTGCCGAGTAGTCTGGGCCGTCTGCCCAACCGTCGCAGCCTGCAAGAAGCGCTTGGTATACCTCACTGCCAGCTGGTTGCTCACTCCCCGAAAGACAGCGTCAAAGGCGTGCTCGGCCCAGGGAATTTCGACCAGCACAGCCGTGTTCTCGGCCTTTTGTAGGGCTTCGTACATGCGTAGGCCAAACTCGACCTTAACGATGTGGTCACGTCGCCCGTAGACCAGCAGCGTTGGTGGCAGCTCAGGTTCTACGGTGTACACCGGAGAAGCAGCGTTATAGGCCACGGGCAGCTCATCCGGCGTCCCGCCCATAAAGGTCTCAAGGACGGCTCTAACATCCAGCGGGTCTGGATTCGGTAGGTCCTTGTAACCATCAACCAGGTTAACCGGGCCGTAGTAGCTCACCACACCGCGAATGGGCAATGGGCTGTTGTAGGCCGCCAGCATGGCTAGGTGTGCCCCAGCAGACCAGCCCATCAGCACTAACCGCTGTTTGTCAATGCCGTAGGCGCTGGCCCGAGCACTGATGAAGTTCAGCGCTGCCTCCACGTCGGAGAGCTGGGTGGGGAACTGATAGTCCGGCGCGTGGCGATAGTCGATCGCCACCACGACATAGCCCTGCGAGGCCCAATAACGACTGGCCTGGTCGACCTCGGCTGGGCTACCGTTTTGCCAACCGCCACCGTATAGGGCCACGACGGTCGGGTACACGCCTGCAGCCTGGGGCTGGTAAATCGACAGGCTGAGCGGCACGCCGTCCGGTTCAGCGAAGACAATGTCAGGCTTGTAGCGAATGGGCTGTGTCGGCAAACCCAGCACAAATCGAGACGGGCTGAAGGGTGGCGGCTCAGTGGCGGCGGCGGCAGGCAGCACAAAAGTCTCACTCTCAATCGCCGCGTCAAAGGACTGCTCGGCCTGCCAGATGGCGGCGGGCAACTGTAGCAACGGCAGGGTACTCAGCAACAGCCCTAAAAAGCTAAGGAAAATGCCCAGAAACCGAGCCCGCTGGCGACGGACCAGAAAGAGGAGGAGTGCGATCGCGTTGCCCACCAGCAGCAGGGGACTAATCTCAGGGGTTACCACCGTCAGCGGCAGCAGCCACGGTACCAACGGCGGCACCACAATCCATAGGCTCAAAAAGCAACTCAGCCCCACCAGCAGCCAAACCAACCCCGTCAGCACCCGTTTGGTCAAACCCTTATCCTCTCCCAGTAGCCCGACTGGACTCCCCGACAAAATCTCTGAATAGAAATTACAGCAAACGGAGCCTAGATGGTGAGGCGTTTAGTTTTCTTGCAAACTATTCCTTGATTGCACTGAGAATGGTTGCCAACAGTCCTGGGAAGCAGGCCTCTAAGTCGGCTTTGCGGAGCGAGTTGAGGTGCTGGGTACCGACCTTCTGGCTCTGAATCACCCCCGATTCCCGCAAAATTTTGAAGTGATGGGACAGGGTAGATTTGGCGATGGTACCGCCACAGTCACGGCAGGGCTGCTCCCCCTGCTCAGCAAGGCGACGGACAATTTCCAGGCGTACCGGATCCCCGAGGGCATACAGCACACCAGCTAGGGTAATCTGCTCTCGCTCTGGATGATAAATCGGTCTCATGCCCTACATTATTACACGCGACCCTAGCTGACCCAGCGACCCCGATCCTCCCATTCGGCATCCCGATAGGTTGGCAGTTCTGTTAGAGGTACTGCATCGCTCTGGGTCTCTCCATGGAGCAGTAACAGGCACTCGCGATAAGTCTCCTTGAGCAAAACCCGCTGCAGCTCTACAAACGTCGTAACACCATCAAGGACCCAGTGTTCGATCTGCGGCGCAGTTTCAGGGCGATAATCGAGCAGCTGGTCCAAAATCGCCAAAGCATCTGGACAGGGCTGAGGGAGCGAACGGGATGGTGCGCTACTGCTGCCCACAGCCTCATGACTTCGAACTGCACAGTCATCAACCGTGTCAGCATCTTCTGCTGCCACTTGCCAACCACAGCGCCCTAAGATACCGCACCAGCTCTGGGGCTGGGCTAAAAACGTCGAGGGCAAATGGGCAACTAAATAGCGGTGGAATGCGGCACTTGAGGATAGTTGGTCTACGGTACGTGCGAGCTGCTGTCGCTCCATGCTGTCTAACAGTTCAGAAGCAGCATGGAAGCCTGCCGCCTTGACGATTGACACCACGTCTCCTGGCATGCCCTGATAATTTTGAATGAACTCCGTCACCAGTTCGTGCAGCCAGTCCGGGACCCTTGATAGATAGTTGCGCTCAATCGGCAATAGCCCAGCGTAGTCTCCGGCGGACCGCAGGACAGCCTGCACCAATGTGCGACGAGACGTATGCTGGTGTAGTTCGTGGCGTAGCACTGTTGACATGAGCTGCCCCGCCAGCTGATTGCCTCGGTCAGCCTCCTCACGGACCGGCTCCATCGACTGCACAAACAAATAGCGAGACAGCGCAATTGAGCTGGCTAACCGGCAAGTTGCCCCCGCAGAGTAGCTGTTGAAGTAGGTGTATCGCTGGAGAAAGACGTACCAAGTAATAGGGTCCTGAATTGCTAGCCGGACCACGCTGACAAACAGGCTACTCAGTTCAGATAGATCGACCTGCTCTCGGATACCCACTGCCGAAAAGAATTTCATCGCTTACCCAGTTCGGTAAATGCCCTCACTCCAGTCTGCCCCACAGTCCTAATGGGATCACGGACGCCGCCCGGAGAATGTGTCTCAGGTCACAGTTACTTCGGGGATAATCGCTGGAGTTCCAGTGACTTTACGTATTTTCGGACACTGATCACTCCCCGAAAAATCGCCATTACGCTAGGGGTGTCACGGGTATAAATCCGGAAACATCACCAGCCCAATGCCGATCTAGATTTAGGACGGATAAAGCCAGTTAAAGGCTTCAGCCGGATTAAGTCTCAGTTAACGTTCCTGATCGAAACCGTTTCAAAGGTAAATATCGATACGACGGCAGCATAACTTACGTAAATACGGACAGTTGTTCACCCTGCTGGGTCTGCCGTAGGTCCTCGACAGGTCCTCGACGGTACATCAACGTTTGCGATCGCTTCGACCGCCGCTGCTGCAGTCCAGCGGCATCAAGCTGGGCCTGGGCCTTGGGTTTTGAGCATCCTAATATGGCCGCAGCGTCCTGTAGCCGGATCCACTGCTGCCGAAACCGCTTTAAGATGTCTTCTTCAGGATCGTCCTGCACGCGCATTAGCAAATACTGGGCCAACAGCCAGCAGGCCTTGGTATCGGCCTCTGCCCGATGAGACGGACCCACATCAAAACCAAAATGCTGAACCAGCTTGGGTAGCCGCCTTGACGGCAGGTCGGCTAGCATCAGGCGCGACAAGATCACGGTACAGAACCGATGGCTAGGGGGCCGATAGTAGTGCTGATCCATGCGGCGAAACTCGGCCTGCAAAAAGCCGTAGTCAAAATCAATATTGTGAGCCGTTAGCACCCCCTGATTCAGCAGCGGCTCTACCTCTATCCAAATGTCCTCGGGTGGTGGGGCCGGACCCACCATGCTGGGCGTGATGCCAGTAATTTCGGTAATCTTCTCGGGGATCTTGACGTGGGGATTGATCAGATGAGTCTGCTGGCTCAAGATGCCATCGGCTAGTGTCGCTTGCAGGACCGACACCTCAATCACCCGAGCCTGATGGGCAACCGATCCAGTGGTTTCTAAGTCCACTACAGTTAGCAAGGACGTACTGACACGCCGGTAAAAGGCCAACAGGTCTCGTGAGAGTAAGGCCGACTGCCCTTGATACTTTTTAACCATCGCCCTGGTACTTTTTAGCCACTACTTAGCCACTACTGGTGGGTCACTAACCGTTGGATCATCACTATTTTGATCATCACTATCTAGCCGTCCCGAGCTTAGCCATCCTGATTCGCTGCCCGCTCATCTTTGTCGTATTGGGGGGTCGTGTTGAGGGTCTACCCGGTCTGGCTCAAGCAACTCACTCAGCTGAGAACAGCATCTGTAATCGGGCCTTAGGACTGGGACAACCGCTTGACCTGTGCCCCACCCAATTGCCGGTCAATTTCAACTAAACGCTCAGGAATGATCTCGGCATGGGGGCTATTGGCTAGGCAAGCTCGCAGGTCAGATGGCCTGATTTGACTGGCCCGCGAACCGGGGAACCAGTGGCTAGCTGCGCCCCCCAACAAGTTGTAGCGGGCAGCGGCGTATTCCTTCATATCGTAGGCGTCCAGCAAGTTGCCAAGTCTTAGGATAAGCGGAATATTCACGTGGCCTGGGGTTTCTTCAGGCCGGGGCAAGCCCACCTGCCAAGTCTTGTACCAAGACTCACCTAGCACCTCAATAGCCCGCGCCTCCAGCTGCTGCAAAATGGGCGGCAGTACTTCGTCCGCCTGCTCGATCAGCGGCAGTACCTTGAGATGCTCATCAAAATCGCTGGGCTTCGCCGCACCCAAGCTGAGGGTATGAACCTGAGAATGGCTGAGGCAAAACAAATCGTTGAATACCATTGGGCTCAGCGGCTGGCACAGCTCAACCAGTCGAGCGGGCGGGTCGTACAGCCGTCCCCCTTTGTCCGAGGGGCTGATGATGAACACCCCCATGTCCTGTTCGGTAGCGGCCTCGATGGCGGGCCAGTTGTCTTGAAAAATGTAGTACCAGTGCAGGTTTATGTAGTCGAACGCGCCGGTTTTGCAGGCGGCAACCAGCACATCGGTAGGGCCGTGGGTCGAGAAGCCTACATGCCGAACTCGACCCTGAGCCTGTAATTTCTGCACCACATCCAGCACCCCCCCCGGCTGTAGGCACCAGTCGATATGTTCAAACAGGTTAATGCCGTGAATGCCCAATAGGTCCACGTGGTCGAGCTGTAGATTCTTTAGGGATTGCTCAAAGGTGTTAAGAAACTCTTGGGCATTGGCCCGAGGCGTAACTTTCGTTTGCACAATGATTTCATCACGCGGCAGCGTCGGCAGCACCTTACCCAGCTGCACTTCGGAGGTGCCGTAGCCCCGTGCTGTCTCGATGTGATTGATGCCCAGCTCTATCGCGCGACGGATAGTCGCATCCAGATTGTCCTGATTCTTTTGCGGGATCTGCCATTGGGGAACGTCCTGCCAAGAATGCTGATAGCGCATTCCCCCGCAGGAGAATACAGGAATTGAAAGTTCAGTACGACCAAAACGTCGAGTATGCATGCCAGGGACGTTAGAGTGCAGGGCAGTTTAGCTGGATCAGCTAAACCCGGGCTCAGTATCGGTAACTTAGGGAGCCGGGACTTAGATAGTATGCAAGACCTGAAAAGATTTTGCAGCCTCTCGGCCAAGTTCTTGGCTATCGTCCGTCAACGAACGACGATGTATGATGCTAGATGACGATTTTTGGCTCGTGTGCTGTCTACTGCTAGCGGTCATCTCTAGCCGTGACCTGGCAAGCACTACCCAGGAGTAACGCTGACATGGCGAATGCAACGCTGCCTTCCCGCGCTGAGCTAGACCTTACTGCACTCAACCAAACGTTCGAGACCGTGACGGCAGAGGCCCTGGTGAAGTGGGCCGCAACGGAATTTGAAACGGGCCTCGTGATGAGCACGAGCTTCGGTATTCAATCGGCAGTGATGCTGCATCTGGTGACCCAGGTGATCCCCTCTATTCCTATCATCTGGATTGACACCGGCTACCTGCATGCCGAGACCTATCGGTTCGCCAATCAGCTGACTCACCGACTCCAGCTCAATCTCAAGGTTTACCAGTCCCCCATCAGTCCAGCGCGGATGGAAGCGCTATACGGTCGCCTGTGGGAGCAGCACACGGTCGATGCGCTCAACCGATACGACCAGATTCGCAAAGTCGAGCCGATGCAGCGGGCCTTGGATGACCTCCAGGCTACGGCCTGGCTGGCGGGTCTACGAGCTGGGCAAACCGACCACCGGCGAACGCTGGGCCGAATTGGACAGCAAAACGGCTGCTACAAAATTCTGCCGATTTTGAACTGGCATTCTCGGGACGTGTACCAGTATCTGACCGAGCACGACTTGCCCTACCACCCGCTATTCGATCAGGGTTACGTGACGGTGGGGGATTGGCACTCTAGCCGACCGCTGACGGCAGATGACAGCAGCGATCGCGATACGCGCTTCCAGGGGCTCAAGCAAGAGTGTGGCCTGCACCTCCCCCAAACACCGGAAGAAGCAGAAAGCCTGAACTCCAGCTCTCTCTAGCGTGTCCCGAGCTGAGCGAACGAGTCTGAGTCATCCATTTAGTCCAGTGGGACAGATTTTACTCGTGGGTGTGGCAGGGGTGCTGATGGGCCTAGCGCCCGTTGACCTATGGCCCCTGGCCTGGGTGGGACTAGCACCGCTGTGGTGGGCGATCCAGCAGCGATGTCAGACGCCCAAGTTTTATCAGCGTCCTTTTCGGCAGCAGCTTTTGGTCCTGTTGCCCCTGCCAGTGTGCTGGAGCTTGGGCTATCACGGCACTGCGCTCTCGTGGATTTTGCACCTGCACCCGCTGACCTGGATGGGCATTCCGTGGTTGGGCAGCGTCGCGATCGCACTTTTTGCCTGGGCAGCCATTACGGGTTGGGGCGTGGTGCTAGTCAGTCTATGGGCCTGCGGCGTTGTGGCCGCCCAGCGCTACGTGTCAGATAGCCTTAGCCGGGTGCTGACCGGGACGGCACTGTGGTGTGGGCTAGAGGCCCTGTGGAATCTGAGTCCCTTGGACTGGACGACCCTGGCCTACACTCAAAGCCCCGGCAACTTAGTAGTCCTGCATTTGGGACAACTTGCTGGACCGCTGACGGTTTCGTCCCTGCTGGTGGCGGTCAACGGCACCCTAGCCGAAGCGGCACTGACGGGGGCTTGGCGGCGGGGTGGAGTTCTGGCGGCAGCACTCTTTCTATGCGGGCATCTGCTGGGGTTTGCCCTCTACCAGCAGCCATTGAATGATTTACCCGACCAGGCCATCCAGGTGGGCATTATCCAGGGCAACATTCCCACCCGAGAAAAGCTGTCTGCCCAAGGCATCCAGCAGGCGCGAGATCAGTATTTGCAGGGCTATCAGGATCTGGCCAATGCTGGGGCCGATGCGGTGCTAACGCCTGAAGGGGCGATTCCCGTCCTGTTTGACGCCGCTCAAAAGGAGACCGATTTGTTCTACCGGCTGGTTGTCGATCAGCCAGAAACAGCTCCCGTTCTGTGGCTAGGGCAGTTTTTGCTGGAGCCGGTGGATCGCGATCGCATTACCCAAAGCCTGCTCAGCATAGTGCCTCAACGGGGCATCGTCGGCCAGTACGACAAAATCAAGCTGGTGCCCCTGGGCGAATACATTCCCCTACAGTCCGTGTTTCGTGGCCTGATCTCGCGGCTGTCGCCTATCGGTACCGACATGATCCCGGGTCGCACGGGGCAAGCGTTTGACACCGGGTTAGGACGTGCCGCTGGTGGCATCTGCTTTGACTCGGCCTTTGATGGACTGTTTCGAGACCAAGTCACCCGTGGGGGAGAATTCATCCTCACCGCCAGCAACATCGACCCGTACCCGCGCCGCACCATGATGCAGCTCCACGGCCATGAGGTCATGCGGGCTATCGAGACCAGTCGATGGGGGGCCAGGGCCACTAATACTGGACTCTCCAGCATCATCGACGCCCATGGTCATACCATTTGGCTGTCAGCAGCGAATCAGATGGCAACGCATTTAGGCACCCTCTACCGCCGCCAATCTCGCACCCTCTACGTCCGCTGGGGCAACTGGCTCACGCCCCTGCTGCTGGGTCTTGTGCTGCTACGATTCGGACAAAAAAGGATTTTGAATTTGTGACACTAGCTCGTAGAACGGTGCCCAGTCGTCGTTCTCGGTAATGGGCTCCCAAATGGCTTCAATGCGGGGGCGATGTAGGACGATAGCCGGGTTATTTTGCCGCAGCCGCACGTCGACCTGCTGTAGTTCTGCTTCGGAAAGCTCCTGCAAACAATGGTGATACTGCTGTCGCCAGTCGTCCAAAAGGTTCGCGGCGGCATCGTCAGATTGCTCCATTGTGGGCTGCAAAATGTTCTCATAAGAACATTTCCACGCCGTCGAGAACTGTTCCGTCAGCGATAAAAAGAACCCGTGATAGTCCACGTGGGTCTGTTCCATCATTTGCAATGTCTTGAACAACAGCTCTCCTCGGGCCTCGCTGTAGGTCTCAAACCCCAGCTTCTTGAGCATTCGAGCTTCGTAGGCACTGCGGTACTGTTCGGCAAAGGGTTCCAGCCCGTCTCCCAACTCTTGCGCGCTCATTACCCTGCCTAGCGGTCGCTGTAGCAGCTCCAAATTCCGCTGACAGATGCCCGGTTGATTGCCGTAGCTGTAGCGTCCGCCATAGTCAAAGTAGGCTGCCGTAAACCGTCGGTTGTACTCCTGCATAAAGGCGTAGGGGCCATAGTCAAAGCTCTCGCCAGTCATGGACATGTTGTCTGTATTCAACACGGCATGGCAGAAGCCCACAGACATCCACTGGGCGGCAAGGGTAGCGACGCGCTGCGTTAGCTCAGCGTAAAAGCGGGCATAGCGGGTCTGTTTATCCGACAGGTCCAGTAGGTGAGCGTAGTAGACCGCGATCACGTGATCCAGCAGTTTCTCAATCAGGTCCGCACGTTCTAAATAGTGCAACCGCTCGAAGGTGCCAAAGCGAATGTGTGACTGGCTATAGCGCACCATCACCGACGAGCGCGTGGGTGACGGCTCATCGCCGCGATGTAGCTGTTCCCCGGTTTCGACCAGGCTTAGCGTCCGCGAAGTGTTAACACCCAAGGCATTCAGAGCCTCGGCAGCCAGCACTTCCCGCACGCCCCCTTTCAACGTCAGCCGACCATCGCCACCACGGGAATAAGGCGTTGTGCCCGATCCTTTAGTCCCCAGGTCTCGCAGTGTGCCGTCCAGGGCTCGCACCTGCCCATAGAGAAAGCCCCGCCCATCGCCCAGCTGCGAGTTGTAGGCCCCAAACTGGTAGCCGTGGTAGCGCAGTGCCAGCAGCGGAGCCCCTTTTTTGAACTGACCAAACGCTTCAATGAAATCGCGATCGCGAACCTGCACCGGGTCTAACCCCAGCTGCCGCAAAATATCGTCGTTACGAAACCGCAGCCTATGCTCAGGAAACCCCGCCGCCGCAACCGGGTCGTAGTAGTCGTCGCCCAAATTCTCTAGCGCGGGCTCTAGCGTTAGGTCAAGTAAAGGGTTAGTCGCGTAGTTTTCTGAGGTCATCTAGATAGAAGGGGCGAGGGCTGGCCCGTTGGCTTGCCAGGGCTGGCCTAATTTTATTGCTGAAATAGCGCTACGGTGGCGGCTGAGAACGACGACGTCATCCCGTATAAGATAGCGGGAGTAATCTGAACAATAAACCGTTAGACCAAAACAAATGGCTCCAGCAGATCTGCTCAGGGCAATGTTTGAGGCAGCTGTGCAGGCTGCGCTGCCCAGCCATCGGGTACCACTGTTTCTCCCGTCGCATCCCGCTGGCCGCACCGTGGTCGTCGGCATGGGCAAAGCCGCTGCTGCCATGGCGCAGGCGGTGGAAGCCCACTGGACCGCACCGCTATCGGGCCTAGTAGTGACGCGCTACGGACACCGGGCCCCCACCCAGCACATTGAGGTGGTAGAAGCAGGACATCCCGTCCCGGACGCCAACGGCATGCAGGCGGCAGAGCGGATTCTGCAACAGGTGTCAGGACTGGGCGAAGACGATCTGGTGATCTGCTTGGTGTCGGGGGGTGGCTCGGCCCTGTTCACGCTGCCGCCAGTGGGTATCGAGCTGGCAACACTGGCTGCCATCAACCAGCAGCTCCTGACGTCAGGGGCGGCCATCGACCAGATGAACGCTGTACGTAAGTCGCTATCGCGATCCTCTGGCGGGCGGCTGGCAGCGGCAGCTTATCCTGCTCGGGTGGTATCGCTGATCATTTCCGATGTGCCTGGAGATGGGCTGAGTGCGATCTCGTCTGGCCCCACCGTTGGCGATACGGTCACGCCGCAGCAGGCACTGGAGATTCTACAGGCCCACGACATTCCGGTTTCACCGACGGTGGAAACTCATCTGACATCAGGCAAAAATCCTGTTATTCAGCCCGACGATCCGCGCCTACAAAAGACCAGTAACCACCTGATCGCCACACCTCAGCAATCTCTCCTCGCCGCTGCACAGGTTGCTCAGGCTAACGGCTATCAACCCCTGATACTGGGCAATGCCATCGAAGGAGAGGCCAAGGAAGTCGGTAAAGTCTTTGCGGGCATCGCCCAGCAGGTCCGCCGTCACCAGCAGCCCGTTACCCCACCTTGCGTACTGCTTTCTGGTGGAGAAACCACGGTAACGCTAAGCAAGGATAGCAAAGGCGGCAGAGGCGGGCGAAACGGCGAATTCCTACTGTCCCTCATGCACGCTTTGAACGGAGAAACCGGAGTCCATGCCCTGGCAACTGACACCGACGGCATTGACGGCGTTGAAGACAACGCGGGTGCCCTTTTCTCACCAGAACACTATGCCCAAGCCCAGCGGCAAAA
Organism: uncultured bacterium; assembly: GCA_963923025.1. GTDB lineage: Bacteria > Cyanobacteriota > Cyanobacteriia > Phormidesmidales > Phormidesmidaceae > CAWUKV01. The sequence goes on along the minus strand of CAWUKV010000005.1, from coordinate 8,725 downwards.
CCTTTCAACCACCGACTTCTTGACCCGTCACGATAGCTACACCCTCTTTGAAGCGCTGGATGCGTTGGTGATGACAGGTCCTACGCTGACAAACGTGAATGACTTTAGAGCGATTCTAATCGAGGCCTAAAGAAACCTACTGTCAGACAATCAGAGCGACTAACCCAGCAGTAGAATTGAGTCTACAAGAATGTTTGTTTGATAACTTTACACTTGCCCCAGGAGAACTTGAACCAGAGCCTGGGCCAGTAACATCGCCTAGGATCAAAGTCCCTCTCCCCGTGGGAGAGGGATTTAGGGTGAGGGCCAATGGGAAAGTAACTGAATCTTCAATCCCTTACTTGTCTTCCTTAGGGCTCAGCTCGGTCGCCATCTCTGCAAACTTCTCGGGGCTGCCAGGACGATCAGACCCTTGAGGCTCACCGATAGGGCTGGTGTTGTTCGCATCGCCTGCTTCGTCAGCAGACTCAATATTGGCCGGGGAAGCCAGAGAAGATTGAGTACCGCTACCGTTCATCTCCTTCTGAGCCATCTCGTACTCTTTACCAAAGTCGGTCTCAGCAGTTTCGGTGTTCTCATCACGAGAAAGCTGCTTAGCGGCGTGGGTAACGTTGCTGTACTCAGACATGCGGTGTCTCCTTGAAAGTTTTCACCTTCATTTGACCCGATAGCGATCGCCATTGACGCCTAGCGGCGGCTAGAAGCAAGACTCCATCCATAGAGAGATATGCCCCACTGATTGGCACAGGTGGACGAACATGGCGATAGCCCGTCTTGAAAGGGAAAAAGGCCGCTACACTAAAAGAAGTAAAGAAACGTAAACACTTCCATGCCTCAGTTACCACCACCCGCATCTGGGCGTTCCACCAAGGTGGTGGTCATCGGGGGCGGAATCGGGGGCCTAACGGCGGCGGCGCTGCTGGCTCGACGCGGGTATCAGGTCAAAGTTTACGATCAGGCCATTGTGCCGGGCGGCTGCGCCTCGACCTTTAAACGACGCGGCTTTACCTTCGATGTGGGGGCCACCCAGGTTGCCGGACTAGAACCGGGGGGCATCCACCACCGCATCTTTGAAGAACTCAATATTGACTTGCCAGCAGCTACCCATTGCGACCCGGCCTGTGCGGTATTTCTCCCCGGAGAGACCGAGCCTATCAACGTCTGGCGCGACCCCGAACAGTGGCGGGCCGAGCGACAGCGGCAGTTCCCTGGCAGCGAGCCCTTCTGGCAAAAGCTCAGCGACCTGTTTGAGTACAGCTGGCAGTTTCAGGCCAACGACCCGGTGCTGCCGCCGCGTAACCCCTGGGATATTTGGCAGCTGGCCACAGCCCTTCGACCCAAAACCCTGCTGACGGTCCCCTACACCTTCTCAACCGTCGGGCAGCTGCTGCGAGGCTATGGACTGGCCAATGACCAGCGCCTCAGGACGTTTCTCGACCTGCAGCTCAAGCTGTACTCCCAAGTGGATGCCGACCAGACTGCCCTACTGTACGCAGCGACAGCGTTGGGCGTATCCCAAGCGCCACAAGGGCTATTCCATCTACAGGACAGTATGCAGGTGCTGAGTGACCAGCTCGTCACTGCCCTAGAGCGTAACGGCGGTGAACTACACATGCGTCACACTGTCGAAAAGATTCAACTCGACAACGGTCAACCACGTCGGGTACAGGTCCGCAACCAGAAAACCGGGGAGACCTGGCTGGAAGCGGCAGACCATGTTGTTGCCAACGTCACTGTACAAGATTTGGTACAGCTGCTAGGCGAAGCAGCCCCAACCGGGTATGCCCATCGCGTCGAGAAGCTACCCTCGGCATCCGGGGCATTTGTGGTGTATCTGGGCGTCGACCGCGCCGCTATCCCGGACAATTGTCCGCCCCACCTCCAGTTCCTCTACGACTACGACGGGCCAATTGGCGAGAACAACTCCCTGTTTGTGTCGGTGAGTCACCCCGGCGACGGTCGGGCTCCAGAGGGGATGGCAACGGTCATCGCCTCCTCCTTCACAGACGTACAGGCTTGGGCTCAGGCAGCAGACTACGACGCGCTAAAAGCGCAATACACCGAGCAGGCTATCGCCCGCCTCCACACCTATTTCGACCTTAAACCCGACCATCTCATCCATGTAGAGGCAGGCACCCCCCGCACCTTTGCCCGCTACACCGCGCGACAGTTGGGTCGGGTGGGTGGCATCGGTCAGCGCGTCCCCACTTTTGGTCCCTTTGGCTTTGCAAACCGCACGCCGATCAAAAATCTATGGCTGGTGGGCGATTGCACCCACCCCGGCGAAGGCACGGCAGGCGTCAGCTATTCCGCCCTGACGGCAGTACGGCAGATTGAAGCCTCCCGATAGGGGGGTGCGTAGAAATATAGCTAGCGCCATTTACGTTAGGGCACCGAGTACAGTGATCCTGCTTGCCATAGAACGAAATGGCCCTGTAAGAAGGTTTGGGCAGCCTTGTCCTAAGGGATCTGGCGGCTGCTCTAGCATCCGAGTTTGAGGTGGGAAAGGGGAAAAGGGGGAAAGGGCATCGGCTGATCCCTTACGTAACTGCCCTTCCCTCAGTTCGGATTGTTAGCGTATCCGCACTTTTCCCTGGGCTGGGCAGCTTTGAGCAATAGCGTTGCGCAGCGCTGACAGAAAAAAGGCGCGATCGGGGTAGAACGCGCCAGTCAGTGGTTTGGGATGTTTCTTTAGCCTGTGACGCAATTGTGTATCGATAGGGTCAAGGGGTAATAGGTCTGTAGGGTCATAGCCGTTATCTTATTTGTTCCTGAAGATGTAGGCATCTGTACCCAAAGCATCAGTACGCTATGTAGCAGTGTGGGCTGTTTGTGCACCCCCACAATCCATCTCTGCTATAGGATTTGAACAATATGGGTTTCCTAAGAAGAATTTTTGGCTCAGATAAGCCTAAGGGCGCTTCCACTAAAGTGTCGTCTGGTCGCCGCCCCACCCGCTCAACTACACCGACTAAGTCGGCCCCGACGGTAACCGCTTCATCTAACAAATCTCCCGAAGAGTCTATCCCTGACTACCGCGTTGGCCTGACCGGCGAGTACGACGAGAGCGGTCTGGCTAAGCGCGTTGCCCTGGCTTTCGATGAAGACAGCCAGCTCGACGACATCGATACCCTGTGGGTTGCCCAGCTCAGCGGCACCGTCGTGCTAAAGGGTAAGGTGCCCAGCCAGGACATCCTCGACAAAATGGTGCGCGTTGCCCGTGGCGTCGATGGGGCTGATGCCGTTGACACCAAGCAGGTTGAGATCGGTTAAATACCCGATGTACTGCTGATTCTAGGCTGCACAAATATAGAATCAGTCCCCGCCCGACGCTGGCCCGTCATGTCGACAGCAGCTGAGTCAGGCGGGGACATTTAATTAAAATCACACACCGAAGCCCTTTGCCCCTTCCCTCTTTCCCAAAACCAAACCCTATCCCTCACCGGTTCACGACTCGATGGTTCTAGGCTGATAGCAGGCCGAACCAGCAGCAGCAGTAGAAATCAACAACACGGCCAGCAGCGATCGCACCGTCAGCGTTTCCCCCAAAATCACCATGCCCGCCAGTGTCGCGGCCATCGGCTCCAAACTCAGCAGCACACCAAACACGTTGACCGGCATGTGCCGCAGCGCCATCAGCTCAAAGCTGTAGGGCAGCACCGACGACATCAGCGCCACCCCAGCCGCAACGAGCAAAATATTGGGCTGTAGCAAAGCGCTGCCTGCGGACGTTATACCAATCGGAGCCAGCAGACAGGCCCCCAGCGCCATAGCCCAGGTGAGGCCATCAATCCCCGGCAGTGCCTGACCAACCCGAGCCGACGTCAAAATATAGGCCGCCCAACACATCCCCGCCGTCAGCGCCAGCACTATACCTATCCAGTCCAACGTGAAGTCTCCGATGGGGGCCAGCAGCAGCACACCCGCCGCCGCCAGCGCCGCCCACAGCCCATCTAGCCAACGACGCGATTTCACGACCGAAAGCCCCAACGGTCCGGTAAACTCCAACGCTACAGCAATGCCGAGGGGAATCCGGGCAATTGCCAGATAAAACAGCGAGTTCATCAGCGTCAGGGCAACGCTAAACCCGGCAACAGTGCGCCAGCGGCTGCGGGTTTCTGCGGTCAGGCGAGGCCGCCACACCGCCAGCAAAATGGCTGCACCCAGCCCCACTCGCAAGAACACAATCCCCAGTGGACTCACCTGACCAAATAGCGTCTTGGCAAAGGCAGACCCCACCTGAGTAGAAATCACTGACAGGATGACTAAGGTTGGCGGTGGGAGAACAGGCTTAATTGCTGAGGGCTTCATTGGAACAGGTCCAGCAGTAACCCTGGTAGCATATAGCACGCGTTTAGAAGATCACGACAGTGGTTTAGCGACTTTGGATCGTCGGGTCCTTTATTGCGCGGACTGGGTTGGCTGAGCAGCATCGCGCAGGCGCTGTCGATAGAGTCTAGCTAAGCGCCTCACCTGGCTTTGAGAAAGCCGACCCTGCCGATATAACCGCATCAGAGTGCTGTTAACCGCCTGTAGAAGTTCATTTTGACGTAACATCTTGCTTACTGCTGAGGGTGCCGTAGCGATCGCGCCCCCAACGTCCTCGAACGTTTGAGTTACGGCCTGCTTGCATATCGATGGTTTAGCAGACCTATCTATAAGTGGCTATTGCAGTCAGTTTGTGACCGAAAATACCGGACTTCCTGCCAAAACGGTCCTTATAAAGCACTGAACTGTTCAGCAAGTGCAGCTGTCAACAGCTGCACCTTGGCAGACAGATGGCGATTGACCGGATACACCATAAAAATGGTCAGCTCAGTAGGGGAAAAGTCCGTCAGAATTGGCTGAAGCGCTCCGGATTGTAAGGCCGTATCGACCATAAACAGGGGCAACAGTGTAATGCCCAGCCCCTGCAGCGCAGCTGCTTTCAGCACATCGCCATTGTTAGAACAAAACGAACTGTTGATGGGGACCGTCATCAGCTCGCCAGATGATGAATCTTTAGACTGCAGTTGCCAGCTGTTGCCCGTTGACAGATAGCCGTAGTGCAGGCACGCGTGAGACTTGAGATCATCTGGATGCCTGGGCTCCCCCCGCTCGACCAAGTAGCTAGGCGCTGCACAAACAACGCGAGGGGCCGGTGCTAGCGGTTGGGCAACCACACTAGCCGCAGGGACATCAGCCGCGATGCGGATCACGGCATCGTAGCCTTCGGCGATGGGGTCAATGAAGCGGTCTTCTAACGTGAGCTGAATGCGCAAGTCGGGATAGCGGGCCGCAAAGGTTGCGATCGCAGGCCCCACATGTTGCACCCCAAAAGACATCGGCGCGTTAATCTTCAGCGGCCCTCGCGGTTCTGCCTGGAACTGCGACACCGCTCGCTCCGCCTCAGCCACGTCCGCCAAAATTGCCAGGCAGCGCTCGTAAAACGCCCGCCCTGTCTCCGTCGGCGACACTTTGCGAGTGCTGCGATGGAGCAGCTGTACTCCCAAGTCGTTTTCTAGGTTATGAACCAGCTTATTCACCGCTGACCGGGACAGCGCCATCTGCCGAGCAGCGGCGGCAAATCCTCCGGCCTCAACCACCCGAGTAAACGCTCGCATCCCTTCAAACTTGTCCATACTCAAACGCGTCCCTTTTCCAAATCTGCCTGCAAATCTGCCTGTAAATCTGTCTATAAATATTTCTCTTCCCCGGACGGATCTATAGACACGGGCTGAGGTGATGTCCAGACCACCACTGTCCTCTTTTAATTGACAATACGTCAATTAAATTGATTATTGTATTTTATTTTAATCTAAATCATAATAGGACTGTCCTCAAAAGCGCTCCCTTCAAACCCGGCGCGATTTCGCCTCAGGAGGTTCCAAATGATTACCCTACGACCCGCCCAAGCCCGTGGTACCGCTAATTTTGGTTGGCTAGACAGCCGTCATACCTTTTCCTTCGGCCAGTATTACGACCCAGCCCACATGGGGTTTGCCGACCTACGCGTCATCAACGAAGACAAAGTCACCGCAGGGCAAGGCTTCCCCACCCACGGCCACCGCGACATGGAGATTGTGTCTTACGTGCTTGATGGCGCGCTGGAGCACAAAGACAGCATTGGCACCGGATCCGTCATTCGCCCTGGCGACTTGCAGCGCATGTCCGCTGGCACTGGTATCATGCACAGCGAGTACAACGCCTCGCAGGCTGATCCGGTCCACTTTCTACAAATCTGGATCATGCCCAACCAAAAAGGGCTAGAACCGGGTTACGAGCAAACCCACTTCACCCGCGAAGATAAGCTCAACCAGCTTCGCCTGATCGGCTCCCAAGACGGTCGCAACGGTTCGGTCACCATTCACCAAGACGTCAGCTTGTACGCCACCGTACTAGACACTAATGCCTCGGTTAGTCATTCCATCCAGCCCGGTCGCACCGTGTGGGTGCAGGTAGCCCGAGGAGCCGTCACCCTAAACGGTGAGTCGATGACCGCTGGCGACGGTGCTGCTGTAGCTAACGAGGCTGAGCTGACGCTAACGGGTACGGCGGACAACACAGAAGTGTTGGTCTTCGATATGGTCGCGTAGTCAGCGTCGTCGCGTTACTTTTGTGGCCTCGCCAGGGGCTACAACATCAGCTACAACATCGTTGACCAAACCGTCGCCAGCGAAGCGACCCATGCCCCAGCTATCGCCTTGTTCTCGCAAGGCTTTTGCGTGTGACGTAATGTAACGGATGCAGCGGCGGATGTCCGGGAGCTCGACAGTCATGGCCTACACTGTGTAGGCCATGCGTCAGCTAATATCATCCTCTATTGCCCTGTGACTCTGCGATTCTGGCGGTCTGTCCATCGCCTCATCTGGATAAGGTTCTTTAGGGCCGTTCGGCAAAGGCTTTGAAGCCGGGTCGGACGGCCTGTTTGTATGGCCGAATCTCGAAGCGCACAGTCACGGCTCGAAGCTGTCACAGGTTAAGGATAACTGAGATGAAGTCATTAGGTCGGCATATTCTGGTTGAGTTTCACGGCTGTTCCGCTGAAATTCTCAACGACGTGCCTCGCATTGAGTCGAGCATGGTCAATGCGGCAAAAGAATCGGGTGCCACGATTATCAGTTCGGTCTTTCACCACTTTTCACCCTTCGGTGTTTCAGGTGTGGTTGTTATTCAAGAAAGTCACCTGGCTATTCACACCTGGCCAGAATACCGCTATGCGGCGGTAGATCTGTTTACCTGCGGCGATTCGGTGTCACCTTGGGTCTCTTACGAACTTTTAAAGTCGGCATTTGAGGCCAAGCATGGGTCGGCGGTTGAAATTAACCGGGGTCAGCTAGAGCTATTAGAGAAAACAGATATTGACCTGGGCGAGCTCCGCGACCAGGCGACTCAAAAGCTGAATACGCCCAAATACAGCCGCAGCGTTTGGTTCACCGATCGCGATGAGGATACGGCCCTCTCTATCCGACATAAAGGCAACAGTCTCTTCAAAGAAAAGTCTCCTTACCAGCTAGTTGAAATCTTCGACACCTTTAAATACGGCAAGATGCTGACCGTCGACAAGATGGTCATGTGTACGGAACGAGACGAGAAAGCCTACCACGAGATGATCATTCATGTGCCCATGGTCATCAACCCCCAGGTTAAAAACGTACTGGTCATTGGCGGTGGCGATGGGGGCAGCGTTAGAGAAATTTTGCGACACGAGACGGTCGAATCAGTCACTATGGTAGAGATTGACGAAGCCGTTGTACGAGCCTCTAAGGAATTTTTACCCACGCTGTCTACGGCCTTTGGGCATCCCAAGCTAGATCTGATCATTGACGACGGCATTGCCTATTTGGATAAAGCGCAAGATGAAAGCTTTGATTTAATCGTGATTGACTCGTCTGACCCTGTAGGTCCTTCGGAGGGACTATTTAGCGAGGGCTTTTACCGCAATGTTTATCGCTGCCTGACGCCAGGGGGCGTCATGACGGCCCAAAGCGAATCGCCCCACTTCAACCGGAGCGCATTTGTGGACCTCAACCGCTGCTTGCGGCGTATTTTTGAGCCAGCAGCAGTCCTCAGCTATTTGGCCTTTATTCCCACCTATCCAACAGGCATGTGGAGCTTTGCCTACTGCACCAAAGCGGGACGCCATCCCGTTGATGACCTAGACGAGGCGCGAGCCTGTCAGATAGCGGAAGCCTTTGATTTGCAGTACTACAATAGCGGCATTCACAAGGCGGCATTTTGCCTGCCGACGTTTGTATCCAATATGTTGAAGCCTTGACGGTTCTCTGTGTCTGTTCCCTATGCCAGTATGCCGACTAAAGCAGAAATTTTAGCCAGTTTCGACCCCAGTGAGGCGGGGCTCAGCAATGGTCAGCTGTTTGGGTTTCCGTTTGACTACGACTCGGCAGACATCATCATTCTAGGTGTGCCTTGGGAGGTCACAGTATCCTATGGCGCAGGCACGGCATCTGGACCTGCTGCGGTGCTCAAAGCCTCTCCTCAGCTTGATTTCTACGACCTAGACAATCCCGTCGGCTGGCAGCAAGGGATATTTATGGAACCGATTTCCGCTGAGCTGGAGGAGCAAAATAGTAGTCTCAGAACAAAAGCGGCAAAAGTCATCGAAGGGATTGAACTGGGTCAAGGCCACGAACCTGACTTGGTCGCGCTGTTAGCCGAGGTCAACCAGGGCTGTGAAGTCATGACAACATGGGTGCGCGATCGCACGCTCCACGCCCTTAGTCAA